>JBFINV010000149.1:0-6127 GCA_041611015.1 Acidimicrobiales bacterium
ATGCAGCAGAACTGGATCGGACGCTCCGTGGGGGCCTCGGTGGACTTCGCCGTCGAGGGCGAGAGCGACCCCATCACCGTGTTCACCACCCGCCCCGACACCTTGTTCGGGGCCACGTTCATGGTGATCGCCGCCGACGCCCCCCTGGCGGCCGAGCTGTGCGCCGACGAGGTGCGTGAGGAGTTCGAGGAGTACCAGGTCCGGACCCGAGCGGCCTCCGACATCGACCGCCTGGCCGCCGAGCGGGTCATGACCGGCGTGTCGCTGGGACGCAACGCGGTCAATCCGGTGAACGGCGAGCGCATCCCCATCTACGCGTCCGACTACGTGCTGGCGGGCTACGGCACCGGCGCCATCATGGCCGTCCCCGCCCACGACCAGCGCGACATCGACTTCGCCCGGGCCATGGACCTGCCGGTCCGCACCGTGATCGACACCGGCGAGCCCGACCCGACCGAGACCGGAATCGCCACCGTCGGCGAGGGTTCCCTGGTCAGCTCGGGCGACTACACCGGCATGCCCAGCGAGCAGGCCAAGGAGGCCATCGTCGCCGACCTCGCCGAGCGAGGCCTGGGCGAGGCCGCCGTCAACTACCGGCTCCGGGACTGGCTCGTCTCCCGCCAACGGTACTGGGGCACCCCGATACCGGTCATCCACTGCGACGGGTGCGGCGAGGTCCCCGTGCCCTACGAGGACCTGCCCGTGGAGCTCCCCCGTTCCGGCTACGAGCTGCGACCCGAAGACGGCCGGGCCCCGCTGGAGAGCGCGGAGGAGTGGTGCCGGGTGCCCTGCCCGAGCTGTGGCGGCGACGCTCGACGGGACACCGACACCATGGACACCTTCGTCGACTCGGCGTGGTACTTCCTGCGCTACCCCAACCCCCATTACCAGGACGGCCCCTTCGACCCTCGGGGCATCGAGCGGTGGCTGCCGGTCACCGAGTACGTGGGCGGCAAGGAACACGCCATCCTGCACCTGCTCTACACCCGATTCTTCACCAAGTTCCTCCACGACGAGGGGATGCTGGACTTCGAGGAGCCCTTCGAGCGCCTCACCAACCAGGGCCAGGTGATCATGGGCGGCGCAGCCATGAGCAAGAGCCTGGGCAACCTGGTCGACCTCCAGGACCAGATCGCCGACTTCGGGCCGGACGCGGTCCGGGTCACGATGCTCTTCGCCGGGCCCCCCGAGGACGACATCGACTGGGCCCACGTGTCCCCCGCCGGTGCGGTCAAGTGGCTGGGCCGGGTGCTGCGGGTGGCCGAGGACGTGGCCACGCCGCCGGCGTCCGCCGGCCCCGGGGATCTGGAGCTGCGCAAGGGGGTCCACCAACTGGTGCACGAGATCACCGAGCTGATGGAGACCCGGCGGATCAACGTGGCCATCGCCCGGGCCATGGAGCTCACGTCCCTGCTGCGTCGAGCCATCGACGGCGAGCCCGGAGCCGGCGACCCGGCGGTGCGCGAGGGCGCCGAGGCCCTGGCCCGGATCGTCTCCTGCGTGGCGCCGTTCACCGCCGAGGATGCCTGGGATGCGCTCGGCAACGAGCCCTCGGTGGCCGAGTACGGCTGGCCCAAGGTCGACGAGGCCATGCTCGAGGTGGACCAGGTCACTTGCGTGGTGCAGGTCGACGGCAAGGTCCGGGCCCGCCTCGAGGTGTCCCCCGACATCGGGGAGGACGAGCTACGGGAGCTGGCCGTGGCCACCCCGGGAGTGCAGCGCCACCTCGACGGCAAGACCATCCAGCGGGTCATCGTCCGGCCGCCGACCCTGGTCAACGTGGTCATCGGCTAACGAGCCCGCAAGTAGGGTCGGCTGCCGTGTGTGCTGCCGACGCCGACGGCCGGTCGTTCCGGCACCCCACCGGGTCGGCGGCGCTGGCGCTGACGGTGGTGGCGCTCCCGTCGTTCCTCGTGGGCGCGTTCGCGCCCACCATCAAGGAGGACCTGGGCTTCGGTGACACCGCGCTCGGAGCCCTGTTCACCGTCGGCTTCCTGGTCTCGGCAGTTGCCCTACAGGTGACCGGCCGGGTCGCCGATCGGCGGGGCCCCACGCTCTCGTTGCGACTCGGGATGGTCCTGGCGGCCGCAGCGTCGCTGTTCATGAGCACCGCGGCCACCGCGTACGCGCTGCTGCTCCTGGCGTTCGGGCTGAACCGGCTGGCGGAGGCAATGGTGCAGCCGGCGACCAACACCTTGATCTCCCGCTCGGTCCCGGCTCGCCAGCGGGGCCGGGCCATGGGCGCCAAGCAGTCGGCCATCCCGCTGGCCACCGCCCTGGCCGGGCTCTCGGTACCGGTTCTCGGCGGCGCCATCGGCTGGCGGGGCACGTTCGCGCTGGTGGCGGCCCTGGCCGTCCCCGCCTTCCTGCTCGTTCCCAGACATGTCCCCCCCGGCGCGCAGGCCTCCCGCACCAGGGGCGATCTGTGGCGCACCCGCCACCTGCAGCTGATCTCGGCCGGCGGGGCCCTGGCGGCGGGGAGCGTCATCACCGTCGCCGGGTTCCTCACCACCGCGGCCCAGGAGGCCGGCTACTCGGAAGGGACCGCCGGACTGCTGCTGACCCTCGGCGGGGTGGTGATGATCGGGAGCCGCCTGGTGTGGGGCTGGCTGGCCGACCGCTTCGTCTTCGACCGGTTCCTGGTGGTGGCCGGCGCCATCGGGGTGGGGTCGGTCGCCTACCCGCTCCTGGCCGCCGGTTCGAAGCCGACGATCGCGCTCGGCACGGCCCTGGTGTTCGGCGTCGGCTGGTCATGGCCGGGGCTGGTCATCCTCGGGGTGGTGGAGCACCACCCCGGCGAGCCGGGGGCAGCCACCGCGGTCCTGCAGACCAGCATCCGGGTCGGAGCCCTGGCCTCGCCGGTGGCCTTCGGCGCTCTGGCCGACGGCGTCGGCTTCGGCGCGGCGTGGATGCTGTCCTTCGGGCTGGCGCTCGGAGCGACCGCGCTGATGCTGGCTGGCAGCCGGCTGGCGCCCGATCTCACTCGGTCCGCAGCTGCTCCAGCAGCGCCCTCAATGCCCGACCCCGGTGGCTGAGGGCATTCTTCTCCTCCTCGCTCATCTCCGCGAAGGTCCGACCCCCGCCCCCGTCCGGAACGAAGACCGGGTCGTACCCGAAGCCGCGGCCTCCTCGGGCTCCGTCGGCGATCCGGCCCTCGACGACGCCGTTCGTCAGGACCTCGCTGCCGTCGGGTCGAACGACGATGACCACGGTGCGGAAGCGGGCGCTTCGCTGCGCCGCCTCGACTCCCTCGAGCTCCGCCAGCAGCTTGGCCACGTTCCGGGCGGGGTCCGCGTCCTCGCCGGCGTAACGGGCCGAGTGCACCCCCGGGGCCCCTCCGAGCGCGTCGACCTCGAGCCCGGTGTCGTCGGCCAACGCGGCCTGGCCGGTGGCGGCACAGATCGCAGCCGCCTTCAGCCGCGCGTTCCCAGCGAGGGTGTCGGCGTCCTCGATCACCTCGCCGACGGTCGCCGGTCGGGGTAGCAGGGTCACGGCATCGCCCAGGATGGCCCGGATCTCGCGCAGCTTGCCCTCGTTGGCGGTGGCCGCCACCAAGACCGGGCGATGGCTCACGCGTCGACGATGCTGCGCTGGGCGTGAGCCGGACGAGCGGTGGGGGCCTCGGCCACCACGGCCCGCTGCAGGTCGATGATCTCCCGGATGCCCTTCTCGGCGAGGGCCAGCAGGGTGTCCAGCTCGGCGCGGCTGAACGCAGCCCCCTCGGCCGTGCCCTGAACCTCGATGAAACCGCCGCTCTCGGTCATGACCACGTTCATGTCGGTCTCGGCGTTGGCGTCCTCCACGTAGGGCAGGTCCAGGCGGGGCTCGCCGTCGACGATGCCCACCGAGATGGCGGCACAGGCCTCGGTCAGGGGATGGGTGGCGAGCTGGCCCCGTTGCTGCTGCCGGGTCAGGGCGTCGTGCAGGGCGACGTAACCGCCGCAGATCGACGCCGTCCGGGTGCCGCCGTCGGCCTGGAGCACGTCGCAGTCGACGATGACCTGACGCTCCCCGAGGGCGTTCATGTCGCACACGGCCCGCAGAGAGCGGCCGATCAGCCGCTGGATCTCCTGGGTCCGGCCCTTGGTTCCCTTTGTCTCCCGCCGCACCCGCTCGGGCGTCGAGCCCGGCAACATCGAGTACTCGGTGGTCACCCAGCCGGTGCCGGTGCCTCGCATCCAGCGGGGGACCTCCTCGTCGACCGATGCAGTGCAGAGGACCTTGGTGTTGCCGAAGCTGGCCAGCACCGACCCCTCGGCCATGGTGGTGAAGTCGCGCTCGAAGGAGATGGGTCGCAACTCGTCGGGTCGACGGTCGTCTGGTCTCACGGGGGGAACCTCTCGCTCGGTTGTCAGATCTGGTAGGTGTCGCCGATGGTGGCCACGGCGACCGGGCCGCCGAAGGCCTCTGCGGCCTCCTGGCGGTGCGCCTCGGCGTCGGCGCCCGGTGCCAGGTGGCTGAGCACCAGCCTCCCGGCCCCCGCCGCCGCAGCGAGGGCGCCGGCTTGGCGGGCGGAGAGATGGAGGATGCCCTCGGGCTCGAGGTCCGACAGGAACGTGGACTCCGAGATGACCAGGTCGATGCCGTTGCCGAGCGCCGCCACCGACCAACCGGGTCCGGTGTCGGCCGTGAACGCGAACGAGCGACCGTTGACGTCCACCCGGCTGCCCAGGGTCTCCACGTAGTGGTCGGTCTGCGAGAAGCGCCAGCGCTGGTCGCCGATCATCACTTCGTCGCCGTCAGCCACCACCTGCCAGTCGATGATCTCGCCGAGCGCCGGGCTGAGGGTCTCGGCCAGCGCCAGCGTTCCCGCGGTCCCGTACACGGGCAACGCCGGCCTGGGCTCGTAGTGGCGCAGGGCGGAGCACACCACGGGCAGCTCCAGCCAGTGGTCGGGATGCTCGTGGCTGAGCACCAGGGCGGACAACTCGCTGAGGCTGACGTGCTGTTGGAGGTTGGCGAAGGTGCCGGGCCCGGCGTCGAGCCAGACCCGGGCGGCCGCTGAACGCACCAGGAAACCGGTGCAGGCGCCGCCGGGGCCGGCATAGCTGCCGCTGGCGCCGAGGACGGTGACGGTGAGCGAGTTGCTCAACGCTCAGCCCGGACCTTCCCAGCGGTGCGACTCCGCGTGAGCCAGCTCCGGGCCGAGGAGACGCCGCCCGAGGTCGGCGAACCAGCTGACGTCGCCCGAGGACACGAAGCGGCGCACCGGCTCGGCCCGACCCGGGGTCCGGGTCAGGGCCGCGGACTCGAGCTGGTGGAGCAGGGCGAATGCGGTCTCGTCCGCCGACGACACCAGGACCACGCCGTCGCCCATGACCTTGCCGATGGTTCGGGCCAGGTACGGGTAGTGGGTGCAACCGAGGAGCAGGCTGTCGACCTTGGCGTTCACGAGCGGGGCCAGCAGCCGCTCGGCCAGCACCGTGATCTGGTCCCCCACGAGCTCACCGCGCTCGACGAACTCGACGAAGCCGGGGCAGGCCGCGCAGGTGAGCTCCACCGATGCCCCGGCGATGCGGTCGATGGTGGACTGGTACGCGCCGCTGGCGATGGTGCCCACGGTGCCGATCACGCCGATCCGGCCGCTCACGGTGACGTCGACCAGTGCTTGCGCGCCCGGGCGGATCACGCCGAGAACCGGGACCCCGGCGATGCCCTCGAGCTCGCCCAGCGCAGCGGCGGCGGCGGTGTTGCAGGCCACGACCACGGTCTTGACGTCGTGGCGTTCGACGAGCAGCGAGGTGATCTCGGCGGCGAAGCTGCGGACCTCGTCCAGCGGGCGGGGTCCGTAGGGGTAGCGGCCGGTATCACCGAAGTACACGACGTGCTCGTGGGGCAACAGGTCGATCACCGCACGCGCCACGGTGAGCCCTCCGAACCCGGAGTCGAAGATCCCGATCGGCCGGTCGTCGCTCATCCAACCCCGCAGCGTATGCCGGCCCCGGCACCAAACCGCCAGACGCCGTGGCCCGATCCTGTCGGGTCGCCCGTCGCCGCCTCTACAGGCCAGCCGTCGCCGCATCGCGGCACGGCGAGACCATCAGCACCCGCGGCCACGATGGCCGCCCCGGGGGATCCCCAGGCGAACCCACAGGTCGCCCGTCGCCGCCTCGCGGCAGGGCGACAG
>JBFINV010000150.1:0-6109 GCA_041611015.1 Acidimicrobiales bacterium
CAGGTGCGGCGCTCACCGAGCCCGGCGAGGCCGAAGCCATCCGCGAGATCGCCGAGCGACACGCCCGCCACCTGCCTCCAGCCGACCGGGATGTGCTGCGCTTCGACCGGTTCGTTCGCCGACTCGAGCGTGGGGTGGCGGCGCACCACGCAGGCATGGTCCCGGCCTTCAAGGAAGCAGTGGAGGAGTGCTTCGTGCAGGGCCTGGTCAAGCTGGTCTTCGCCACCGAGACCCTGGCGCTGGGCATCAACATGCCGGCGCGGGCGGTGGTGATCGAACGCCTCACCAAGTTCAACGGCGAGACCCACGAGTTCCTCACGCCCCTGGAGTACACCCAGCTGACCGGGCGGGCCGGGCGGCGGGGAATCGACGACCACGGCTTTGCCGCGGTCCTGTGGTCCCCTTTCGTCAGCTTCGAGCAGGTCGCAGCCCTCGCCGCCAGCCGGTCGTTCTCGCTGCGCTCGGCGTTCCGTCCCACCTACAACATGGCCGTCAACCTGGTGCGCCTGCACGACCGGGACCGGGCCCACCAGCTCATCGACCAGTCCTTCGGGCAGTACCAGGCCGACGGCGACATCACCCAGATGAGCAAGCGCCGCCGTCGCCTCGCCGGCGAGCTCGCCGACCTCGAGCAGGAGCTGCGAGCCGCGGGCATCGACCCCACCAGCATCGATCCGCCGCCCACCGACGAAGAGCGTGAGGCGAACAGACCCATGCTCGAGGAAGCGCTGTCCCGGCTCCGTCCCGGCGACGTGATCGCCCCGCCCCGACCCGGGAGCAGCGACCCTGCGGCAGTGCTGTCGGTGGGCTACCGCCGGGGCGGCAACGTGAAGGTCCGGTTGATCGACCAGAAGCACCGCCGGATCACGATGGGCCTCGAGGACTTCGACCATCCGCCCGAGGTGGTGGGCGCCATCGAGCTGCCCGAGCCGTACCAGCCCAACAGCGGGAGGTTCCAGCAAGAGGTTGTCCGCCAACTGCGGCGAGCGCGGCTGCGGGGCCAGCGGGGCAGGCACCGAGCCGGTCGTCACCGGGACCGCGGGCGCGGGGGAGGGGGCGACGAGCATCGGCTGCAGCGACTCACCGAGAAGCGGCGACAGCTGCGCCGGCTCGAGCAGCGCATCGAAGGCCGGGCCGGCCGGCTGGCGCAGCAGTTCGACGACATCGTGGGCATCCTCCAGTGGCGGGGCTACGTCGCCGACTGGGAGATCACCGCCGCGGGGGAGACCCTGCGCGGGATCTTCCACGAGAGCGACCTGGCCGTGGCCGAGGCCCTCCTCCACGGCATCTTCGACTGGATCAGCCCACCCGAGCTGGCCGCGTTGGCGTCGTGCTTCACCTACGAGCACCGCGGACCCGGCCCGGCGTCGAGCCCGAAGCTGCGCACTGCCGAGCTCCGGGAGCGGTTCCGAGCCCTCGAGCGCCTGGTCGCGGACATCCAGGCGACCGAGGCCCAGGCCGGGGTCCGCCTGACCCGTGACATCGATCCGGGTTTCGCGGCCACCGCCGCGGCCTGGGCCGGCGGCGAGGACCTGGGCGACGTCCTGGCCGACGAGGAGGAGCTGACCGGCGGAGACTTCGTGCGCCAGATCCGCCAGCTGGTCGATCTGCTCCGCCAGATCGGCACCGTGGCGCCCCGCCCAGAGACCGCCCGGGCCGCGCGGGTGGCGGCCGAGGCCATCCATCGGGGCGTGGTGGTCGCCTCGACCGAGCTCGACGAGGAGCGCGATGCCGGAGGGCCAGATGACGCTCACCCCGGGCGCTGAGTGGGGCCGGCCGGGCCTGCTCCCCGCGTCGGCGCCGGTGCTCGACGCCGACGCGGCGCTGGCCGAGCTGGTCCGGACCACGCACCCGGACCGGCCCGTGATCGCGGCGCTCGCGGGCGGCGACCTCTGCCGTAGCCTCGGCGGCCGCGGCGATGTTGCCGACCGGTTGGGCTCCGAGACGGTGCTGGTCGACGTGGACGTGGGCCGAGCCGTGTCCGCGGGCCGGGAGATCGGCCTGTTCGTGGCCCATGTCGTGGCCCGCCACCGGTGGTGGTGGGGGCCAGCCGCAGCGGTCATGAACGCCGAGCTGCTGGGCCCCTGGCGGGTGGCACCCAGAGCCCATCCTGGCGATGGTGTGCTCGACCTCGTGGAGGGTGCCCTCGGCGTGCGAGAGCGGCTCCTGGCCCGGCGTCGGGCTCGCTCCGGGGACCACCTCCCGCACCCTGCGCTGCGGGTCAGCCGGGGTCCCCGCTTCGACCTGGCGTCGGACCGACCCCGCCTCCTCTTCCTCGACGGTCGGCCTCGCGGCAGGTACCGCCAGGTGGGGGTTGAGCTCCTGGGCCGGACCGCGACGGTGGCGGTCTGAGGGCCTCGGCGGTTCGGGCCCACCCCGAGCTGATCGGGCCCGGTGCGCGCCGCTGGCGGTACGCTTGGACGATGCGCTCGGCCCGCCAAGCGCCCTCGACCGGTGTCCCCGAACCCGGCTCACCGAGGGCCTAACCTCGCTCACCGTGACCGTCTACGTCGCCGAGCAGTGGAGTGACGAGGAGGCCGACGTCCTCCGCCGCTACTTCACGAACCTCGACCAGCCGGTCTTCGCCCTGGTGAACCTGCCGGAGGTGGTGAAGGGGGCCCTCTTCGCGCGCTACAGCCGCTCCGCCAAGAGCCTGCGCAGGCTCTTCCTCGACGAGTTCCTCGGGGACCTCGACATCAGCGGCGACGACACCATCGACGCCACCATCGGGCTGGCCCACGCCGAGCGGCTCTACCACCGGATCTTCTTCGAGTACGGCGACGACTCCGTGGCCCAGCTCGGCGGAGTCCATCTGGCGTGCGAGCAGGCATCGAACCTGCTGACCAAGGTGCTCGAGTGGGGCCGCCTGATGAGCTATCTCGAGCAGTCCACCCGCTACATCGCCTACGACAGCCGCATCGGCGGCCGCTACCGCTACTACCGGGACCCGGAGGTACTCCGCTCACCCATCGGGGCCCGGTACGTGGGCGACATGGACCGCCTCTTCGACGTCTACTCCGAGATGGTCGGTCCCATGCAGGAGTACGTCCGCTCCCAGTTCCCGAAGCACCCCGACGACTCGGACCTGGTCTACCGCCAAGCCGTCAAGGCCAAGGCGTTCGATGCCTTGCGCGGTCTGTTGCCCGCAGCGTCGGTCTCGAACGTGGGGATCTACGGCACCGGCCAGGCATACGAAGCCCTGCTGCTGCGGATGCGGGCCCACCCACTGCCCGAGGCCCGCTACTACGCCGACCTGATGCTGCGGGAGCTGCGCAAGGTCATCCCCTCGTTCCTCGAGCGGGTCGACCGCGAGGACCGGGGCGGGGTCTGGAGCCAGTACCTGGAGAACGTCCGCGAGGACACCGCCGAGCTGGTCGAGGTGCTGTTGCCGCCGGGTACGGTGGCCGACCCGGCGCCGCTCGTCCGCCTGGTCGATTTCGATGCCGACGCCGAGGTCAAGATGGTGGCCTCGATGATGTACCCGTACTCGCACCTGCCCGAGGACCAGATCGAGCGGCGGGTGGCGGCGATGAGCGTCGAGGACCGTATGGCGGTCGTTCGGTCCTATGTGGGCGATCGGACCAACCGGCGGCACAAGCCCGGGCGGGCGCTGGAGCGGCCCTTCTACCGCTTCGATGTGCTGGTGGACTACGGGGCGTTCCGGGACCTCCAGCGACACCGGATGATGACCATCGAGTGGCAGCAGCTGTGCCCGTATCACGGCTACACCCGGCCCGAGCTGGTCGGCGCCGCCGGCATGGGTGGGCGCTTCGACGACGCCATGGAGCGCTCGGCGAGCCTCCACGACGCTCTCATCGACGATTTCCCGGCCCAGGCGCCCTATGCCGTCAGCCTGGCCTACAAGATCCGATTCTCCATGAACCTCAACGCCCGTGAGGCCATGCACCTCATCGAGCTGCGGACCACCCCCGCGGGCCATCCGGCATACCGCCAGGTGGGCCAGGAGATGCACCGGCTGATCGCCGAGGAGGCCGGCCACCACGCCATCGCCGAGATGATGCGTTTCGTGGACTACTCGCCCGAGACCGACCTCGAAAGACTCCAGAGCGAGCGCCGGACCGCCGAGCGGCGAGCCAAGCACCTCTGACACCCAGCTCCGCCGGGCACCTCTGAGGGGTGCCCAGAGCAGGGGAGCGGGCCCCGGGGACCCTGGCGGAGGCCCGGCGCTCGCTGTCGACGCAGTGGCTCGTGGGGAGGAAGTGCTTGTTCTTGCAGGAGTGGCCCCGGTAGAGTGTCTCCGGCGGGCGGCCGAGGACCGATGCGTCATCCTGCAATCGAGGCGGATCCCCACAATCGTCGACGCGCCCGCCAACAGGCGGCACGGCTCCGCCTGGCCGGCCTGGTGGTGGTCGCCAGCCTGGTCGGGTCGGTCGCGCCCTCGGGCGCCCACGAGCACACCATCGAGCCCGGCGAGGCCCTGTCGACCATCGCGGCCCGATACGGGGTCGCGATCGAAGAGATCGCGGCCGCCAACCGCATCGAGGACCCCGACCTCATCATCGCCGGGACCCGGCTCGTGATCCCCGGATCCGGCCAGGCGGACTCGCCGGCGACCCACACCGTGGCCCCGGGTGAAACCGCCTGGGAGCTGGCCGGCCGGTTCGGCGTCCCTCTCGGCCACTTCCTCGCGGCCAACGACCTGCCCGCCGAGGCGCTCATCTACAGCGGGCAGGTCCTGGTGGTGCCCGCGCCCCCGCCCGCCGGCCAATCCGAGGCTCCCCGCCAGCCCGCGGGCCACGTCGTCGAGGCCGGCGAGAGCCTGTGGTCGATCGCGGACCGCTACGGCGTCGAGCTGTCGGACCTCGTCGCAGCCAACGAGCTCGACTCCGGGGTCCCGATCGTGCCCGGCCAGGAGATCGCCATCCCCCGGGGGATCGTGGGACCGGACCAGCTGGCGTCCCTCCCCGCCGACCTGGCCACAGATCCTGGACGGCTCGCTCTGATGTCGGCCTTCGACACCTGGAGCGACCACTACGGGGTGCCTCGCCCGCTGCTGAAGGCCCTGGCCTACTTCGAGTCCGGCTGGAACAACGACGTGCGGTCCAGCGCGGGCGCCATCGGCGTCGGCCAGATCCTCCCCATCACCGCCGACTTCGTCTCCGACGTCCTCATCGGCGCCGAGCTCGATCCCACCGACGCCGAGGACAACATCCGGATCAGCGCTCGCTACTTGCGGTACCTCCTCGACGAGACCGGGGACGTTCGACTCGCGATCGCTTCCTACTATCAAGGGCTCACCGCGACCCGCCAGCATGGCATCTACCTCTCGTCGAACTTCTACGTCGACGGGATCCTGGCCCTCCGGCCGCGCTTCGACTGAGCTGAAAGACCCAGGACAGCGGTTCGTCCCCCAGGGGTGCCCCGTCGCGCTCGGCACGGCCTATGATCCGCCGCTAGGCCCATGACAAGAGGACCAGACCATGGCCGATGACGTGCCCGAAGACGAGCTCGAAGACGACGATCTCGACGAGGACGACCTCGACGACGACGCCGAGCTCGAGCTCGACGAGGACGACCTCGTTGAGGAGGATCTGGCGCTCGAGGACGACGACCTGGACCTCGCCGTCGATGCCGACGACGTCCTCGACGACGACGAAGAAGAAGACGAAGAGGACGAAGAGGGGACCGAAACGCCCTCGCGCAGCGCCACCAAGACCGACGAGGAAGACGACGAGGAGCTGGATCCCGACGACGTCGAGGCCGACCTCGACACCATCTTGAAGGACCGGATCGCCGCCAACGACGACGAAGAGGAAGAGGAAGAGGAAGACGACGGTGACGTCAAGCCACCCGGCGAGAAGCCGGCTGGGGTGCTGACTCGCCAGGAAGGGGAGGTGCACTGCCCCCATTGCTTCCTGTTGGTCCAGCAGTCGGCGGTCGCCCGGACCGGCGAGTGCCCCCACTGCGGCGGTCCGATGTGAGCCCGGCCCCCGAGCCAGACTCCCGCTGCGGTCGAGACCTCACCGAGACCCTGCTCGACGTGATGCTCTACGCGCCGATCGGTCTGCTGCTCGATGCCGACACGGTCACGCCCGAGCTCGCGAGGCGGGGACGGCAGCACGCGGCCGCGGCCCGCCAGATCGGGGAG
>JBFINV010000151.1:0-6102 GCA_041611015.1 Acidimicrobiales bacterium
CCGTCGCCCACCCACCCACGATCGATCGACCACACGCGACGACCGGCGACTCGCACCCGACCTGCGCCATGGAGTCGAACCAATGAAGGCCACCAGCACAGTCACTCTCCCCGACCGAACCACCCTCGGAATGCGCCTCGCCGACCAAGCCGACCGCGACGCCCTGCTCGCCGGATTCGAACGTCTCTCACCTACCTCACGATTCCGACGGTTCTTCACCGGCATCCCGTCCCTGTTAGACCAGATGGTGGACCGACTCACCAACATCGATCAACACCACCACGTCGCGGTCGGGGTCTTCGACCCCACCCGACCCTCCGACATCGGCCGGCCCGACGGCCTCGGCGTCGGCGTCGGCCGCTACATCGTGTCTGACCGCGACCGGACCCGAGCCGAGTTCGCAGTTGCGGTCATCGACGAATACCAGGGCCGCGGCATCGGCAGCTCGCTGCTCCAAGCCCTGGTCCTCATCGCCGCTGAACGCGGCATCGACACCTTCACAGCCGACGTGCTGGCCGAGAACAAAGGCATGATCTCGGTCCTCCGCCGCTTCGGCGCGACCCGCGTGCAGCTCGGATCTGACCCCACCGAGCTCAGCTACGAGCTCGTGATCACCGACGCTGCCGCCGCCCTGGCTGACAATCCCAACCACCCGGCCCTGTCCGAACTCACCAGCCAGCTTCCAACGTGAACCTCACCACCATCACGCCACAGGGGTCGGCCGTCCCCGAGCAAGCGCCCCATATCCCGCTGCGCGCCGTCCCCCTTCGCCGGTGACGGGCGATTTCGGGCTCAGCATGGTCGACCATCGCAGATCTCACCTGGCTCAGACGACCGGCTCATCGCTCGAGGGCCAAACTGGAACACGATGAACAAGCCTGGTGCTGGCTCACGAACATGCTCCGCCGCCTATCCCAAACGGTGTGGGGGCCGAATACTGGCTCTTCGCGGTGAAGCTGGGGTGGTGATCGGTCGGGGCTGATTCCGTGGGGGTCCTCGGACGCGGTCAGGGGCCTCGCTATTGATGTTGCTGTTCGAAGGCACATCAACAGGAGGAGGCCCCTGATGGGGATCGACGATAGTGGCGGCGTGACGTCGCTGGTCGGACTGGACGGGTTCGTCGTGCGCGCCCAGGTTCATGACGGTGAGCAGTGGTGGCTGGCGATCGAAACCACCGTCGAGGTGGTGGGTTGTGAGGCGTGCGGTACGCGGGCGATCGGCCATGGGAGGCGCCGGGTGAAGGTCCGGGACCTGGCGATCGCCGGGGAGCCGGTGACGTTGGTGTGGGCCAAGCGAATCTGGCGCTGTCCCGATGCGGGCTGTGTGACAAAGACGTGGTCGGAGCTCTCTGATGAGATCGCTGCTCGGGCCGTGTTGACTGAGCGTGCTCGAGCTGAGATTGCCCGCCGGGTCGGACCGGGCTGTGAGTCGGTAGCTGCGGCTGCCCGGGCCTTCGGGGTGGCGTGGCCCACTGCGATGGACGCGGTACGCGATCACGGCCAGCCCCGCATCGATCACCTGTCACGGCTGGGAGCCCCCAGTGCGATCGGGCTCGATGAGACCTCCTGGCTCGCGGCCACCGCCACCCATCCAACGCTGCTGGTGACCGGGATCGTCGACTTGGACCGGGGACAGCTCGTCGATGTGATCCCGGCCCGCAGCGCCACAGCAGTCGAGGACTGGCTGGCGGCGAAGCCGACCCGGTGGGCCGAGCGGATCCGTCACGCCGTGATCGACCCTTACCAGCCCTACGCGACAGCCCTCGCGAACGAGGTACCCGATGCCAAGCTGGTCGTCGATCACTTCCACGTGATCCGACTCGCCAACCAGGCCCTCGACGAGGTCCGCCGACGCGTCCAGCACGCCACCTTGGGCCATCGGGGCCGCAAGGGCGACCCGCTGTATCGCATCCGACGCCGGCTCCTCGCAGGTCGCGAACGCCTCGGCCCCGACGGCTTCGATCGGGTGCTGGCCTGGCTCGATCATGGCGACCCCGACGGCGAGGTCGCCGTCGCCTACCTCGCCAAGGAGCTCCTACGTGAGGTCTACGACGCCGAGACCGTCTTCGAGGCCCGTCGCGGCCTCGTGCAGTTCTACAAGGTGTGCGACACCGCCGACGTCGTCGAGCTCACCCGGCTGGCGAAGACGATCCGTCGCTGGGAGACCCCGCTACTGCGCTGGCACACGACCGGGCTCACCAACGCCACCACCGAAGGCACAAACCTCATCATCAAAAACATCAAGCGCCTCGGCTTCGGGTTCCGCAACTTCGAGAACTACCGACTCCGCCTGCTGTTGCGCTGCGGCACCACATGGAAGACTCGCACCGCACCATCAATACGAGGCCGCCAACCCAGCTTGGCCGCGTAGAGCCCGCATGACGCGCACCTCCCTGTGCGAAGCCCTGTGGCGCCATCGTCACGCCCGGTCGGTCGGTTCGCCAGAGCAGTAGGTCCCGCCGCGACGCCTCGGCTGCACTGCCCGGATCCGTCGATCGTCACGGACGCTTGCACGGGAGCACCCACATCGCGCATCGAACGTGACCGGAACACCCGCCAGATGACGGCACAGTGGGCGTGCCCGCTCCGCAGATGGGGGGCGATGTCAGGTGGGGCGGTGGGGTCCGGCCCGGCGCCGGCGGTTGAACCAGATCAACCCCGCCATGGCCACCGCGCCAAGCCCGACGGCAATCGCCAGCACTGGCGGGGTGCCGCCCCCGCCGGACTTCTCGTCGCCCGGGTTCTCGGCGGGGGCCGGTAGGGCCTGGGCGGTGGCTTCCTCTTCCGTGACCTCTTCCTCCTGGGTGCCCTGTTCCTCGGCCTCCGTGGTTTCTTCGTGCTCGGCCACGAAGGTCCCCGGTTCGCCGAACTCGCCGTGGACGTTGACGATGAACTCGATCTGGGCCGAGGTTCCGTCGGCGGGCCCATCCCAGGTGAAGGCAAAGGCGTAGACGCCCTCGGGGGTGGGACCGCCGTCCAACAACTGCGGTATCGCTCCGTCCACCAAGGGGCGCGGCGCCAGCCCGCGAAGCAGGAAGGTGGTGTCGAGCACCTCGGGGTCCTCCAGCGAGACCGCGATCTGGCGGCCTTCGTTGGGCAGGGTCACGGGCTGCATGTCCGGATCGTAGATCTCGACCCCGAAGCTCTCGCTGCCAGCCGTGGCGGTTCCCTCGGGGCGGTTGAGAAAGCCACGCACCGACAACTGCTGATCCCGCTCAAGGAACACCGAGTACCACAAGGTGGTGCCCCGCTCGATGTCTACGATGTGGCCCGCCTGCTGTTGAGCGTCGCCCGGCCCGAGCTCGATGGGTCCGCGCACGTACCCGGGTGGCCATAGCAGGGGCGCATCGGCCGCGTCGGCTCCCCCGATCACAGGTTCGTACTGAAGGTGGATGCTGTCGGTGATGGGCCAGGCGTGAACGAGGAAGTCGAACGAGCGGGGGGCTCGGTTGCCGCCTTCCTCCCAGGTGAACCCGATGTAGTAGGTGCCGGGTCCGGCCCGCGGCGGCTCGGGCCGGCGCAGGAGCTCTCTCACGGTCGCGTCGTGTGACTCCTCGTCGTACCCCAGGCTCTCGACCGGCCACCGCTCATCGGGGGACATCGAGCTCCATGGGTTGTCGAATCCGATGCCGGTGCTGGCTGCGAAGTTCACTCTGAGCGGATCATCGATCTCGCCGAGGGCGATCGAGGACCTCCCGTTGCGTGAGTCCCAAAGGTGGACCTCGGCGCCGGCGTCGTCGACGATCACCGCCGCCAAGCTGTCGCCAGAAAGGGCATCGGCAACGAACGCCTCGACCCCGCCGCCGGCCACCAACATCGTCGGAGCCTCCAGCTCGACGGCGTACCAAGCGGTCAGCCCCGGCGACAACGTTGCCTGATAGGCACCGAACCGGCTTCCAGGGGACCCGTCTCCGGGCGACGGCCCCAGGTCGAGAACCGGCGCCTCCGTGCGGACCACCGAGCCCAAGATGGGCACGTGGAAGTTGCCGATGCCCGGCAGTGACTGCTGAACGATCTGACCCAGCTCACCGGTCAGCGAATCGATGGCGTCGACGTCACGGTAGGACGCGCCGGTGGCATCGGCGATGCACTGCAGCTGCTGACGAGCCGGGTCGCCCTCGCCGAGGAAGAACCCGACCGTGTGCACCCTCACATCGACCCCGGCCTCCGACAACCCAGTGGCCACCTCGCAGGGATCGGGCGGAGCACAGGTGTCCTCACCGTCGGAAACCAAGATGACGGTGCCCCGGCCCTCGGGCAAATCGGAGCCGGCCTCCTGCAACGACAGCCCGATGGGAGTGAACCCCCTGGCCACGAAGCTCCCGATCGCATCGATCATCGGACCCCGCTGCAGCGGACCGACCGGCACGATGAGTTCGGTATCGAGGCAGCCGCTGGCCTGGTCGTCGTTGGGAACCCGATGCCCGTAGACCCTCAGTCCCACCGGGGCGCCCTCAGGCAGCACCTCGACGAGGCGGGTCAATGCTTGCTGGGCCCCGTCGATGAGAGGCACCCCGCGGTCGTCGGTACCGTTCATCGACCCGGAGGCATCGAGGATCAACAGCACCGGGGCATCGCCGCCATCCCCTTGTTGGCCCGAGGCACCGCGCGCCGAAAGCACCGATGCCGCGAGACAAAGCGCGCAAGCTGCCCACACGGCCTTGCCGGCCATGGGCTCAGGCTCCTGCTCGCGCGGCTTCGCATGTAGAGCCGAAGGTCAGGTTCGGGGTGGGTTCAGGACTGCCTCGCCGAGGATGCTCGCTGGCAAGCCCTCCTCGAGTGCACCGACGCCGGCCGCTCGTACAGGGACTGTCGGGCCCAGGTGGCCTTCGACGCCTGCCTCGCAGCAGGTGGGACCCCCGACGAGTGCGCCCGCGCCGACGCCGCGATCGAGGCGTGCATCGACGCAGGCGGATTCCGCGAGGACTGTGAGCAGCCCTTCACGCGGGACACGGAGGGCGAAGAGCGGGCTGACGCGCCGGCCACTCCGGCCGGAGGGCCCGCTGCTGACGGTGGCTGGACCTACTCTGGCGTCGGGACCTCCAGCGACAGCAATACCGCCAACTTCGGTCAGAATCGAGTGAGGCTGCGATGACCAGTCCCGACAACACCGGGGCCGCCTCGTTCGGTGGAGTTGGCTACATGCCCCTCTCGTTCATGGCCATGCCGGCTTCGGGATCGAGTCCGGGCGCCAACTCGGGCACGAAGACGAGTGCGACTGCGTAGACGAGCGCAGCCACGCCCACCACCCGAGCGAACTGCTCGCCGTGGCGCCAGGCCTTCTCGATACCGATGATGACGGCGAGGCCGACCATGGCGACCAGGTTCATCACGCCAAACGCGATCATGAGCACCATCAGTGCCCAACAGCACCCGAGACAGAACCTTCCGTGGCTGGCTCCCGCACGAAGGTCACGCAATGGCCCTTGGAACCCGAGGTAGTGGATTAGATGTCCGAGCGGGGTGCGGCAATGGCTGAGACAACGGAACTTGAACGGGCTGAGCTGGAAAACCCCGACGCTGGCAAAGGTGACGACCGCCACTACCTGAGCGGCCGAGGCGCTGCCACCGGCCAGGTCCCCGAACCAGTCCGCCACCATGAAGGCGACCAATCCAACGGCCGCCCACACCCCTAGATAGCCGGCGCCCAGTGCCACCAATCGCGGCACGCGATAGCTGGTGAGAGTGCGCTGATACACACCAACAAACGGACCCACCGAGGGCAACATCATGGCCGCCATCATGAGTGCCCACATGGCGGTGAACCCCGCGACGCTCATACCCATGGTGCCGGGCATGGCCCCCATGTCGCCGGCCCGGACCCAGATCACCGTCCCTGTCCAGGCGGCCACTGAGACGGCCAAGAGTGCAACCGGGGTATGGCTGACCGGCTGCCGGGTGGCAACCGCGGTGGTCACTACGCAGCCCAGGCGAACCGGTTCGCGAATCCGGACAGACCGTTTCCGGCCCAGTCGATACCGAACGCCGAGTTGTTGACCTGGTCGGCCACCGCCACATCAAGGGTGGGGCCAGAGGGATGCGCCACGATGTTGGTGAGCTGCACCGGATCACCCTCAGGTGTCTCTTCTTTCGCGAGATGGAA
>JBFINV010000152.1:0-6099 GCA_041611015.1 Acidimicrobiales bacterium
CGCCGGCCTCGGCGTGGTCGGTGGGCTCCTCCACGGTGCCGCCAGCGGCGCGGTGCACGAGCTGCTCGACGACGCCGAGCGCACCGGTGACCCCAGCACCTCGGTGGGCAACGCCCAGCGGCGCCACGGCACCAACCCAGGCTTCGGTCACGCCGTCTACGAGACCGAGGACCCGAGGTACGCAGCGCTGATGGGCGGGGTGAGCCGGGCCTGGCGAAGCGATCCTCGGCTGGCGTCGGTCCACGCGGTCCGCGATGTCATCAGCGAACGAACCGATGCCATCCCCACCGTGGACCTGGCGCTGGGCGCGCTCAGCTGGCTCGCCGGTATGGAGCGGGGCGCAGGCGAGGCCATCTTCGCCATCGCCCGGACCGCGGGTTGGCTGGCCCACGGGCTGGAGGAGTACGACGAGAAGCCCCAGCGCTTCCGACCCCACGCGCGCTACACCGGCCAGCGGATCACCGACCGCACCCTCAGCGCCGGCTGACAGCGGTGCGGGTCGCCGTTGGGCGACAATGCCCGCATGAGCTTGCTGGTCGAGACCACGAGCGGGCCTGTCCGGGGGCGGTCCCGGCGTGGCGTGGCCCTCTTCGCCGGGATGCCCTACGCGGCGGCGCCGGTGGGGGACCTGCGCTGGGCCCCGCCCCAGCCGGCGCTGCGCTGGACGGAGGTCCGCGACGCCACCCGCTTCGGCCTGGCGGCGCCCCAAGTGGCGGCGACCGGCCTGGCGGGCCGGCTGGAGGTCCCCTGGAACGAGGACTGCCTCACCCTCAACGTGGTCACCCCCGCCGCCGACGACGGCCGGCGGCCCGTGCTGGTGTGGATCCACGGTGGCGCCTTTCGCCACGGCACCTCGGCCACGCCCTGGTACGACGGCACCAGCTTCGCGACTCGCGGCGGCGTGGTCGTGGTGACCTTGAACTACCGGCTCGGCGCTCTCGGCTTCTGCCGGCTCGACGGTGAGCCGACGTCGGGACTGTCGGGGATCCTCGACCAGATCGCCGCGCTGGAGTGGGTGCAGGACAACATCGCAGCCTTCGGCGGCGATCCCGACCAGGTCACCGTGGCCGGCGAATCGGCCGGGGCCTTCAGCGTGGTCACCCTGCTGGCGATGGAACGGTCCGACGGCCTATTCCGGCGGGCCATCGCCCAGTCCGGGGCCGGTCACCACGTCCTGACGACGTCCCAGGCCGAGGCCGTCGCCGCCTGCTTCCTCGCCGAGCTCGGCGCCGACGACATCGATGACGCCCGGACCCGCAGCGCTGGGGAGGTCCTCGCTGCGCAGTCCCGGGTGGAGGCCCGATCCACCGAGCTGCTGTCGCTGGCCGAGCAGCCGTTCTACCCGTCGATCGACGGAGACCTGCTGGCGGCCCGACCCGTCGACCTGCTGGCCAAGGGGGCCGGCGCCGACGTGGGCTTGCTGACGGGCACCAACGGCGACGAGATGACGCTGTTCGGGGTGGGCGCGACCACCGAGGATGCGCTGGGCGCCGCCCTGGCCCACTACGTGGACCCACCCGACGAGGTGATCGCGGCGTACCGGCGCCAGCACCCCGGCGCCAGCGCCGGCCAGATCGCGGTGGCCTTCACCACCGACTACGTGTTCCGGATCCCTGCGATCCGCGCCGCCGAGGCCCGCTGGGCCCACGGGGGTGAGACCTGGATGTACCTGTTCGACTGGAAGAGCCGGGCCTTCGGCGGCTTCCTCGGGGCCACCCACGCCCTGGAGATCCCGTTCGCGTTCGCCACCCTGGACGCGGCCGGCGCGGAGCTGTTCTGCGGCACCCGCAACCCCCCGGTGGAGCTGAGCGACCGGATGCACCAGGCCTGGACCGCGTTCGTCCGCAGCGGCTCCCCCCAGGTCGCCGACCTGCCCCGATGGCCCCGCTACGAGCCCGACGAGCGGGCCGTGCTGCGCTTCGCCGACGACGTCGAGGTGCTCCAGGATCCCGACCGCGCCACCCGGGAGGCCTGGGCCGACCTCCGCTGAGTGACACGGTCGGCTCAGCGGGCCACCAGCTCCGCCAGCCGCGGTACGCCTGTGTCCGCCTGGGATCCCAGCACTGCGTCGAGGGCGCTTGACCAGAGGCCGCCGTCGTAGCGCAGCTCGACCACCACCGAGCAGGGGTCGTCACCCTCGATGCTGGCGTCGAGGGTCCAAGCGGCATGGTCGCGACCATCCACCTCGGCGCGCTCGAAGCGCAGCCGGCCCGGCGCATGGACGGTCCGCACCATGCGCAGCCGCTTCGACCGAGCCAGGGGCCCCACCCGGGCCCGCAGCGTCACCCACCAGGCCGGCCCGGCGTCGTCCGACGCCGCCTCGGCCGGTTCCACCCGCCGGACCACGTCGAGCCACTCGGGATAGGTGACGAGGTCCTCGAGCACCGCCCGTACCCGGCTGGCGGGTGCGGCGAGCTCGGCGGCGATGGTGCGCTCCATGCCCCCAGTCTGGCCGAGCCCGAACGAGGTCCCGCACCCCACCCGCACGTAGCCTGGCTGGCGTGAAGTCGGTCACCCAGCGGCTGGACCGCGACGTCGACCCGGTCCCCCTGGGCGCCGCCACCGGCATGCTGTGGCGGAGCGAGGGGCTGGCCATGGCCGGTGTCGGTGAGGCCCTGCGCATCCCCGTCGACCGTTCCGCCGGCGTTGCGGGTGCGGTGACCGCCCAGGATCTGTTGGCGGAGCTGGCGGGTCCCGACGAGGTCGAGCTGGCCGGGACCGGACCCGTGGCCTTCGCAGCGATGCCCTTCGCCCCCGACGCCCCGGGCGAGCTGGTCGTGCCCGAGCTGGTCGTGGCCGGGGGCGCCGATGGGCGGCGCTGGATCACCCTCGTCGGGGACGGGTCGGTCGAGCCTGCCGACGCGCTGGCGGCGGCGCTCGAGGCCCCGCCGGCGCCGGCACCCGGCGCGGCGTCGACCGCGCTCGAGCTCAGCTCGCCGATCCCACCCGAGGTCTGGCGGGACCAGATCGTGGGCGCCGCCAGGGACCGGATCCGCAGCGGGGCCCTGACCAAGGCGGTGCTGGCTCGAGAGCTCCGGATCGAGGCGGACCGGCCCATCGAAGAGCGGGAGGTGCTGCTGCGGCTGGCAGCCCTGCACCCCTCGGCCACGGTGTTCGCGCTCGACGGCTTCGTCGGCGCGTCGCCGGAGCTGCTGGTCTCCCGGGTGACCGACGTGGTCCGAGCCCACCCGATGGCGGGGACCGCGGCTCGAGCCTCGGACCCGGTCGTCGACCAGCGGGCCGCGGCGGCCCTACTCGCCTCGGACAAGGACCGCTGGGAGCATCGGATCACCATCGACTGGCTCCTCGACGAGCTGCTGCCGTTCTGCTCGTACGTCGACGCCGAGCCCGAGCCCACCATCGTGTCGCTCGCCAATGTCCACCACCTCGGGACCCGAGTGGAGGGGCGGCTGTCGTCGCCGCCGGCCTCGGTGCTCGAGCTGGTGGCAGCGCTGCACCCCACCCCGGCGGTGGGGGGCGACCCCCAGGCGGAGGCCCTGGCGCTGATCGCCGAGCTCGAGGGCATCGACCGGGGGCGCTACGCGGGCCCGGCCGGGTGGGTGGACGGCGCCGGCAACGGCGCCTTCGTGGTGGCGATCCGCTCGGCGCAGATCGACGGCCACACGGCTCGGCTGCTGGCGGGGGTGGGCGTGGTGGCCGACAGCGATCCCGACGCCGAGCTGGCCGAGACCCGCGCCAAGCTCCAGGCCGTGCTGCCTGCCCTCTTGCAGCTGTAGCGGTCCCTCGAGTGGGCCGTTCGGCCCGCCGGGCGGGGGAACCGCCCATCGCTGGCGCTGCCCGGCTTCGATCACACTGGGGGGACCCGAAAGGACGCCCATGAGCTCGACAGCCGCAGCCCCCGACCCCGGTGCGGTCGACTGCGGCCCTCTGGCAGGCCTGCCCCGGCCCCTGGCCTTCGTGCTCTCCGGTGGATCGTCGAGCGGTGCCACCCAGGTGGGGATGCTGCGAGCCCTCCACGACGCCGGGGTGGCCCCGGACCTCATCGTCGGGACCTCGGTCGGCGCCATCAACGGGGTGATGGTCGCAGGCCCGCCGGAAGAGGGTCTGGCCCGGCTGGAGTCGGTCTGGGAGCAGGTGAACCGGGACACCATCCTGGGCAGCTCGGGCATCCGCTGCCTACCCAGGCTGATCCGGACCCGCCGGCACCTCTTTCCTTCCGACGCCCTTCGATCGCTGATCAGCGGCCACATCCCGGCCCGGCGCTTCGATGCCCTCCGGGTGCCGTTCGTCACCATGGCCACCCGGGTGGCCGGCGGCCGGGCCACGGCGCTGCGGTGTGGCGACCTCGAGCAGGCGCTCCTCGCCAGCGCCGCCATCCCGGGTGTGTTCCCGTGCGTACAGATCGACGGTCAGGACTACCTCGACGGCGGCATCACCGCCAACGTGCCGGTCCGCCCGGCGATCGAGCACGGGGCCCGGTCCGTGATCGTGCTCAGCTCCGCGCCCCCGGACTGCGATCGGACCGTCCCCACCAACATCGCCGAGACCCTGCAGTGGGTGACCCACCTCATGATGCGCAGCCAGGTGTCGTCCGACGTCAGCCACCTGGGCGCAGGCCATGCGATCGTGGAATTACCCCGATCGAGTCCCCACGGTCTGAGCCCGTTCGACTTCAGCCGGACCCGTGAGCTGATCGAGACCGCCTACGAGACCACCTCCGGATTTCTCGTGCAGCAGGCCGCGGTGGCCTGAGCCAGCTCCCGCGACCTCACGCGCCCGGAGGGCTGGACCTCTGCCCGCCTCAGGCGATCGAGCGGGCCATGAAGATCGAGTGCGGGTTCGGCTCGTCCTGCCAGGGATCGATGTGCTCGTAGCCTCGGGCTTCGTAGAGGGCCAGAGCCTCGGGCTGGCGGTCGCCGGCCTCGAGGACGACCCTGGTGGCGCCCATCTCGGCCGCCTCCTGCTCCAGCGCGTCGAGCAGGGTGCCGCCGATGCCGCGACGGCGGGCGCTGGGCAGCACGTACATGCGCAACAGCTCGGCCGTGGTGTCGTCGAAGCGCCGGACGGCACCGCAACCCACGGCGCGCCGATCGTGGTAGGCGATGAGCACCACACCGATGCCGTCGGCCTCGTCGTCGCCGAACGGCGGCGGATAGGGATGGTCGGGGTACAGGCCCATCAGCTCGGCGTCGAGATCGGCCAGCAGCTTCCGGGCGGTGGGGCTCTTCAGCGAGGTCGTCATGAGCGAAGTCCCCTGGGCCATCCCGAGACGGTACTGGTTGGGGGTTGGCGCCCACCAACGCCGAGGTCGAGGCCAGCGCGTGCTCACCCCCCCTCGGGCGCGCGATACTCACCTCGCCGAGGAGCCACCCAGGGGGACGCGATGCTCGAGATCGGCATGGCGCTGCGACTGAAGGGGATCGCCGACAGCGACGTCCTGACGGCTGTCACCGGGGTCCCGGCCAGCGACGTGGACAGGGTGCTGTCCAAGCTGGTGGCTGCTGGGCACGCGTCGGAGACGCCGCGTGGCTTCCGGCTGACGCCCGAGGGCAAGGCCTGGCTCGACGGCCTCCTCGACGACGAGCGGTCCCTGCTCGACCAAGAGGCCATGGGCCGCATCTACGACCGCTTCTGCGTGCACAACGAGGCCTTCAAGCAGTTGGTGACCGACTGGCAGCTGCGAGAGGTCGACGGTGAGCCGCTCATGAACGACCACAGCGACGCCGAGTACGACGCCGCCATCATCGCCCGGCTCGAGCCGCTGCACGCCGCAGTGACCCCCGTGCTCACCGATGCCGCAGCTCGGGCGCCCCGGCTGAGCCGGTACATCGAGCGGCTGACCACAGCTCTCGAGGCGATTCGCGCCGGCGAGCACTCGATGCTCGCGGCCCCGTTGAAGGACAGCTACCACACCGTGTGGTTCGAGCTGCACGAGGATCTGATCCTGCTGACCGGTCGCACCCGCGCCGGCGAGGCCGCCGCCGGTCGTGGCGCCTGATCGGCGCCGTCCGGGCCCCTCAGGCAGCGCGAGCAGCGCTGCGGGCGTCCTCTAGACGCCAGCGCGACGCGGCCAGACAGGGGATGTCGGCGCCCTGACGGCGCAGCGCCTGGTGGTCGTTCCAGCGCCCGAGCAGGGTC
>JBFINV010000153.1:0-6048 GCA_041611015.1 Acidimicrobiales bacterium
CCCTCCCCGCCCGGTGCGGTGCGCACCATCTTCGCGTCGCTCGACGAACATGGCGTCGCCGAAGGAGAGGAAGCGGTAGCCCTCGGCGAGGGCGAGCCCGTAGAGATCGCGCCACCCCGGACCCATGAACGCCTCCAGCATCACCAGCAGCGTCGAGCGGGGCAGGTGGAAGTTGGTCAGCATGGCGTCCACCACCGCGAACTCGAAGCCGGGCCTGATGAACAGGCCGGTGCTGCCGCAGCGCTCCCCGGTCGAGGCCGCGGTCTCCAGAGCTCGCACCACCGTGGTGCCGACGGCCACCACCCGCCGGGCCCGCTGGCAGCGGTCCCAGGTACCAGCCGGGACCCGGTAGCGCTCGGTGTGCATCTGGTGGTCCTCGATCAGCTCGGTCTCGACGGGCCGGAAGGTCCCGAGCCCCACACTCAGGTCCACCGTCGCGATCTCGGCGCCTGCGGCCCGGCAGCGCTCGAGGACCTCGTCGGTGAGATGCAGGCCTGCGGTGGGCGCAGCCACCGAGCTGGGCCGATCGGCGTAGACGGTCTGGTAGCGATCGGGATCGTCCAGCTCGGCGTGTACGTACGGAGGGAGCGGCACCTGACCTGCAGCGTCGAGGAGCACCTCCATGGCGGACCCGACCGGCCGGACCAGCCTCGCCCCGCCCCCGGTGGCGGCGCCTACTTCGAGCACGCCGACCCCCGCGCCGTCGACCAGCACCGTACCCTCGGGAACCCGACGGCTGGGCCGCACCAGGGCCTCCCACCAACCCCCCGAGGCCGGCTCGACCGCCAGGACCTCGACCGCACCGCCGGTGGGCTTGGCCAGCAGCATCCGAGCGGGCAGGACCCGGGTGTCGTTCAGGACCAGCAGGTCACCCGGCCCCACCAGCTCGGGGAGATCTCGGGTGCGGAGGTGTCGGACCGGATCGCCGGCGACCAGCAGTCGCGACGCGTCCCGGGGGCTGGCCGGGCGCTGGGCGATGGCGCGCGGGGGCAGCTCGTAGTCGAACGCCGCGGCCTCCATCGGGGCGATCGTACCGGCCCGGCCCGCGCCCCCCGTCAGCGGTCGAAGAGCCCGTCGGCCAGGGGTGCCTGCGCGGACGTGGGCGGGGTCAGGCCGAGGTGCTCCCAGGCCGCGGCGGTCGCCATGCGCCCGCGAGGGGTCCGCATGATCAGGCCCTGCTGGATCAGGAACGGCTCGTACACGTCCTCGACGGTCTCGGCAGGCTCGCTCACGCTGATGGCCAACGTGGACAGGCCCACGGGCCCGCCCCCGAAGCGTTCGCAGATGGCGCTGAGGATGGCCCGGTCCACCTTGTCGAGGCCCCGGGCGTCCACCCCGAAGGTGGCCAGCCCGGCGTTGGCGATCTCGGTGTCGATCACCCCGTCGGCCTTCACCTCGGCGTAATCCCGCACCCGGCGCAGCAGCCGGTTGGCGATGCGGGGGGTGCCCCGGGCTCGGCGGGCGATCTCCACCCCGCCGGCCTGGTCGATGCGCACCCCCAGGATCCGGGCGGCCCGGGCCACGATGCGCTCGAGGTCGGCGGGGTCGTAGTAGTCCAGGCGTCCCACCAGCCCGAAGCGGTCCCGCAGCGGCCCGGTGATGAGCCCGGTCCGGGTGGTGGCCCCCACAAGCGTGAACGGAGCCACCGGCAGCCGCACCGAGCGGGCCGCGGGGCCCTTGCCGAGCACGATGTCGAGCTGGAAGTCCTCCATCGCCGGATAGAGCACCTCCTCGACGTGGCGCGAGAGGCGGTGGATCTCGTCGATGAACAACACGTCGCCCTCTTGGAGCTTGGTGAGGATCGCGGCCAGGTCACCGGCCCGCTCCAGCGCCGGGCCCGAGGTGGTGTGGAGGGTCACGCCCATCTCGTTGGCCACGATGTGGGCCAGGGTGGTCTTCCCCAGCCCGGGAGGGCCGGCGAACAGCAGGTGGTCGGCGGCCTGACCCCGGGCCCGGGCCGCGCCGAGGACGATCTCGAGATGCTCCTTGAGCTCGGGCTGGCCCACGAACTCGGCGAGCGAGGTCGGACGCAGGCCGTTGTCGTTCAGCTCGATCTCGACGTCGTCGGGGGCGACGTCGGGCGAGAGCAGCTCGTCCCTCACTGGTGGGACGCCAGCCGCTGGAGGGCCTGCCGGAGCAGGACCGAGGTGTCGCCCTCGGCAGGCAGGTCCCGCATGGCTGCCACGATCTCTTCGGCGCCGTACCCGAGGCCGGTGAGAGCCTCACGCACGTCGTCCAGCTCGTTGGGGACACCCGCCGGTCCCGGCCGACTGGTGACGGTGAGGTCGACCGCGGGGACGTCGAGCCGCTCCTTGAGCTCCACCAGCAGGCGTTGCGCGGTCTTCTTGCCCACCCCCGGCACCAGGCACAGCGCCGCCAGGTCCTCCGACGCCAGGACCTGCTGGAGCCCGGCGGGGTCGTGGACCCCCAAGATGGCCAGGGCCAGGGCCGGCCCGACCCCGTGGGCCGAGATCAGGGCCTCGAAGCACACCCGCTCGTCCCGGGTGGGGAAGCCGTAGAGGGTCTGGTCGTCCTCACGGAAGTGGTGGTGCACGTGGACGAACACCTCGTCGCCGAGCTCGCCCAGCGCCACCACGGTGGCCGGAGCCACGGTGAGCCGGTAGCCGATCCCGCCGACCTCGATGAGCACCTCGTCGCCGCTTCGGTCGACGAGGGTGCCTCGCAGGGAGCCGATCATCGGCCCGTCCCTGCGGGCTGGTGGGCCAGGTGGCAGAGCGCCAGGGCGACCGCGTCGGCGGCGTCTGCGGGCCGCAGCGGGGTGTCGATCCCCAGGAGGATCTGCACCATCTGGCCGATCTCGTCCTTGGTGGCCCCGCCGTGGCCGGCCACCGCCTCCTTGACCTGGTTGGGCGAGTACTCGACGACCTCGCAGCCGGCCGCAGCGGCCTCGGCCATGGCGATGCCGCTGGCCTGCCCGACCGAGATCGCCGTGCTGACGTTGTGCTGGAACAGCACCCGCTCGATCGAGACCACCCCGGGACGGTAGTCGGCGATGAGCAGCCGCAGCTCGCGTTGCAGCTCGGCGAGGCGCTGGGGCACCGGCGAGCGGGCCGGGGTGGTGATGACCCCGGCCGCGACGGCTCGGGAACGGCGGCCGTCGGTCTGGACGCAGCCGTACCCGCAGCGGGTCAGGCCCGGGTCGATGCCGAGCACGAACATACGTACGACACTACCGAACGCCCCTGCTCGGGGCGTGGACCCGGAGGCCGCACGCCGACCGAATCGCCTCCGAGCAGCTCATGTGCGGGCGCCCGATGCCGATACGAACGCGGTGCTGATGGACCCGGCGCAGACCCCCGACGCGCTCCCGCCGGTGCCGCCCCGCGCCATCATCCCCGCGGTCGAGATGCAGCGGGTCACCAAGAGCTTCGGCGGGGTCCGGGCCCTCGGCGGGCTCAGCCTCACCGTTCCCCGGGGTGACATCACCGTCTTGTTGGGCCCCAACGGCGCGGGCAAGACCACCGCGGTGCGCACCATCACCGGAGCCCTGCCCCCCGACGGGGGGCGCATCGAGACCTTCGGGCTCGATCCCGGCGTCGACGGCGAGTCCGTCCGCCGGCGCTGCGGGGTGGTCAGCGCCAAGCCGGCGCTCTACGACCGGCTGCGCGGCTGGGACAACTTGGAGTACGCCGCCGCGCTGTACGGCGTGACCGGCGACGTCCGCCAGAAGGTGCGGGCTGCGGCGGCCCGGTTCGGCATCGACCACGCCCTCGATCAGGTGGTCGGGGGCTACTCGACGGGCATGAAGACCCGGCTGGCCCTGTCACGGGCGCTGCTGCACGAGCCCGAGCTGCTGCTGCTCGACGAGCCCACCTCGGGCCTCGACCCGGAATCGTCCCACGCGGTCCTCAACCTCATCCGGGAGATGACCGCCGACGGCACCACGGTGATCATGTGCACCCACCTGCTGGTCGAGGCCGAGGGCCTGGCCGACCAGATCGTGGTCCTCGACGACGGGGTCGACCTCCTCCAGGGCAGCCAGGAGGACCTCATCCGCCGCTACTGGCCCCGGACCGTGCTGCGGCTCGAGGCCGAAACCCCCGCCGGGCTGGACATCGTCGCCCAGCTGCCTGGCGTCCGCGGCTACGAGCGGAACGGAGCGGCCACCGTCGAGCTCGACGGCGACCATCTCATCCCCGACATCGTGGCCTTCCTCACCGGGCGAGGCGTCCGCCTGCGCCGGGTGGAGCCCACCCGACCCACGCTCGAGCAGCTCTACTTCCGGGTGCGTCGCGAGCATCGCGAGCGCACGGGCGTGGGCGAGCCGATGCTGGCTGGAGCGCCGTCGTGAGCCGGTTGAACTGGGGCCGGGTGCGCAGCGTGGCCCGTCACGACCTGCGCCAGCTGCTGCGCTCGAAGGACTTCCTCATCCCGATGGCGATCCTCGGCGGCCTGTTCTTCGTGGTGTTGCCGGCCGGCCTGCTGCTCAGCATCGAGGCCATCGGCCAGGTGGGCCCCATGCAGCAGATCTCGGAGGCCCTGGAGGTGCTGCCCGAGCGGGCCCAGGAGCAGATCGAGGGGGACACCCCGGCCTCACGCACCCAGTACGCGCTCGCCGTGTACCTGTTCGCACCGCTGGCGATCATCGTTCCCCTGACGATCAGCTCCGCCGTGGGCGCCGCCACCCTGGTCGGCGAGCGCGAGAAGGGGACCGGCGAGTTCCTGGCCCACTCCCCGGCGGCGACCACCGAGATCTACCTCGGCAAGCTGATCGCCAGCCTGGTGCCCGGCTACGTGACCACCCTGGCCGGGTTCACGATCTACTCCCTGATGGTCAACACCATCGTCGGGCCGGACGTGGGCGGCTGGTTCTTCCCAACCAGGGACTGGTGGCTGCTCATGCTGTGGGTGGTGCCCCCGTTCCTGTGCTTCGCCCTGGCGCTGGTGCTGCGCCTCTCTGCCCGGGTGCGCAGCACCGCGGCGGCCCAGCAGGCGTCGGGGCTGGTGACCCTGCCCCTCATCATCGTGGCCTACAGCCAGTCGACGGGCTCGCTGTTCGGCGCCGGCACCGTGACCCTGTACATCGGCCTGCTGGCCTGGGCCGGCGCCATCGTGACCCTCAGCCGGGGGATGCTGGCGGTGCGCCGGGGCCGGCTGCTCGGCGTCGCCGACGAGTCCTGACCGCGCTCGGCCGACCCGCAACCCCAAATCTGTGCCCGAGAGCGCAGAAAACTGCCCGATCCGCCACAAATTTCGGCAGCGGGCGGGCTGAGCCAGCCACGAGTGGCTAGCCGGCGACCTCCTGGAGGACGTCGTCGGGGACGTCGAAGTTGGCGTGGACCGCGTCCACGTCGTCGAGATCGTCGAGCAGGTCGATCAGGTTCAGGACCTGCCGGGCAGCCGCGGGCTCTTCGAGGGGGACCGTCTGGGTGGGCAGGAAGGTCAGGTCGGCCGACTCGAAGCCGATGCCTGCCGCGTCGAGCGCATCCCGGACCGCGTTGAGGCCGCCGGGGTCGCAGGTGAGCCGCCAGGTGTCGCTCTCGTCGACCAGGTCCTCGGCGCCAGCCTCGAGCGCCACCAGCATCAGCTCGTCCTCGTCGATCTCCCGGGGCAGGACGATCACGCCCTTGCGCTCGAACTGCCACGCGACCGAGCCCGGCTCGGCCAGCGAGCCCCCGTTCTTGGTGAGCACGGCCCGCACCTCGGAGCCGGTGCGATTCCGGTTGTCGGTGAGCACCTCGATGTACAGGGCCACCCCGTTGGGGGCGTAGCCCTCGTACGTCACGCTCTCGTAGGCGACGCCCTCGAGCTCGCCGGTCCCCCGCTTGACGGCTCGCTCGATGGTGTCCAGGGGCACCGAGTTGTCGCGCGCCTTCTGGTACATGGTGCGCAGGGTCGGGTTGGCCTCGACGTCGCCGCCGCCCTCCCGGGCCGCCACCTCGACCTGGCGGATGAGCTTGGCGAAGAGCTTGCCCCGCTTGACGTCGGCGGCGCCCTTCTTGTGCTTGATCGTGGCCCACTTGGAGTGACCGGACATCTACGAGACCCCCTCGAGGAACAGCTGATGGATGCGGAGATCGGACGACC
>JBFINV010000154.1:0-6021 GCA_041611015.1 Acidimicrobiales bacterium
GCGCGGTGGCCTGCAGCTCGTAGACCGCTCCCTCGATGAGCGGGCCGAAGCGGATGTGGCGCCACCAGTCCCCGAAGACGGTGCTGAGCAGCTCGAGCAGGCGGTCCTCGGCCACCTCGATCGGGAACACCTCGAGGTCGCCCTCGGCGGTCTCGGTGGTCCGGTAGGCCGCGGCGGCGAGCCGCTGCCCGATCAGGTCGTCGTCGGCTGCGAGCTCCTCGTCGCGGACCAGCTGCTCCATGGCTGCGAGGAACGACTCGTAGTAGGGCCGGTCCGGGTCCTCGGCGATCGCGTCCTTCAGCCGGTCACGAAACGCGTCCCAGGGCAGGCCGGCGCTGCGGATGGTCTCCACCGCGGTGGCCACCAACCGCCCCTGCCAGGGCTCGGCGAAGAGGGGCTCGCCGTCGGGACGGGGCAGGGCTGCGACGATGGCATCGACGTCATCGCCAGCCATGAGCGCAGCTCCCACTCGTCGCGCCGACCTAGAGCAGCGCCTCGATGTGGGGACCGATCTCCTCGGGCGCCGTCATGGGCTCGAACCGGGCCACCACCTCGCCCCCACGGTCGACGAGGAACTTGGTGAAGTTCCAGGTGATGTCCGAGGACTCACCCTCACCGGGCTGCTGGGACCGCAGCCACGCGTAGAGCGGCGCGGCGTCGTCGCCGTTGACGTCGATCTTGGCGAACATCGGGAAGTTGGCGTCATAACGGGAGGTGGCGAACTCCAGGATCTCGGGCTCGTCGCCAGGCTCCTGGTCCCCGAACTGGTTGCAGGGGAAGGCCAGGACCGTGAAGCCCTCGTCGCCGTACTGCTCTTGAAGCGCACGCAGACCTGCGTACTGGGGCGTGAGCCCTCAACGGCTGGCGACGTTCACCACGAGGCACACCTGGTCGCGGAACCGCTCGAAGGCGACGGTCTCGCCGGTGATCGAGTCCATCTCGAAGTCGTGGAAGCTACCCATTGGATCCTCTCGGCTGTATTCGTCGTGGCGCATGGTAGGGGCCCGGCGGCGGTCATCCACCAACCTACGGACCAAAGCCCCTGCCGCTGGCCGAGGGAGCGGACCAGGCTGGGGGTGGAGCCAGAGGAAGGACCAGCACCATGAGCAGCATCGATCGGGTCACCACCCCTGACGAGCTGGCACCAAGCGAGTGCTGGCGGCTGCTGCGCACCACCGACGTCGGCCGCCTGGGAGTGGCCATCGCCAACCGGCCCGACATCTTCCCTGTCAACTACGCGGTCGACGGCGACTCGGTCGTCATCAACACCGCGCCGGGCACGAAGCTCGCAGCCGCGGTGCTGGGCACAGCGGTGGCCTTCGAGGTCGACGTCCTCGATCCCGTCACCCGTACCGGCTGGAGCGTGGTCCTCAAGGGCCATGCCACCGAGGTCGACAGCATGGACGAGCTGCTTGCCGCCCAGGCCCTGGACATCGAGACCTGGACCGACACCGACAAGCGCCGCTACCTGCGGGTGCGGCCGGACTCGATCACCGGGCGGCGGATCTCCGGCTAGCGGTTGCCCGACCCCGCCGGGTGGCGGGCGACGACGTACCGTTGACGCCATGACCAGTGCCGTCGACGACCTGCGCTCTCGGATCGCGGCGTCGGTGCGCCAGCTGGTCGGCGGCGACGAGGAGCCCCCGGGCGCGCCCTCCGACGGTGGGCTGTTCGGCGCCGGCAGCGCCACCTGGGTGGTCCACGGGGACGCGTCCATGTTCGTGGGCGGCATCCGGGCCCTGCTCCTGCAGTCGCTGCACCCGCCCACCATGGCAGGAGTGGCCGATCACTCGAACTACAAGACCGATCCTCTGGGCCGGCTCCAGCGCACCGGCAAGTTCCTGGCCGCCACCACCTATGGGTCGGTTGCGGAGGCCGAGGCGGCCATCGAGACGGTGCGCCGGATCCACGACGGGGTCACCGGCCTCACGCTCGACGGGCGCCCCTACCGGGCCAACGACCCGCACCTGCTGGCGTGGGTGCACGCCACCGAGGTCGAGAGCTTCCTGGTGGCCAAGCAACGCTTCGGCACCGGCGCGGTCGACGATGCGACCGCCGACGCCTACGTGGCCGAGATGGCCGAGGTCGCTCGACGCTTCGGGGTGGCCGATCCGCCCACCTCGCGTGCCGAGCTCCGGCAGGAGCTCGAGAGCTATCGGCCCGAGCTCGGCCTCAACCGCCAGAGCCGGCAGGCCCTGTGGTTCATCACCTTCCCACCGCTCCCCCTGCACATGCGGGCCCCCTACGCCGTGCTCTACGCGGGCGCGGTCAGCACCCTGCCCCGGTGGGCCCGGCGGCTGCTGTGGGTGCCGCGCCTGCCGGTGACCGAGACCCTGGCCGTGCGACCGGCGGCGGCCACCGTCACCCGCCTCCTCGACTGGAGCCTGACCTCGGGTCGTCCCGCCGATCTGTGAGAACAAATCCAGCGCCGATTTGTTCTCACAGATCCGGAAGTCGGGGGCCGCTAGCTTGCCCGGGGTGGAGATCGCGACGTTCCAGCAGCTGATGGAGGACCTCTACGGTGACGGCGACCGGGCCCGGGGGGTCCCGGCGACGGTGGCGTGGCTGGCCGAGGAGCTGGGCGAGCTGTCCCAGGCAGTCCGCAAGGGCAGCGCCGACGAGCAGCTGCACGAGCTCGGCGACGTGCTGGCCTGGCTGTGCTCGCTCGCCAACCAGCTGGGGCTCGACATGGAGCAGGCGGCGCAGCGCTACGTGGACGACCCGCCACGGTGAGGCCGGCTCGGAACCGCTCCGTCAGCTCTCCTCGATCACGACCCGCTCCACGATCACCGGCTCGCCGGGGCCGCCGCCCGCCAGCGCCGGGTCGGGCACGTGCAGCCCGATGATCTCCTCGAGCACGTCGAGGCCCTCCACGGTGCGGCCGAACACCACGTAGGTGCCCCGCCCCGAGCCGTCGGGGTTGCCCGGGGGCCCGTCCAGGTTGGCGGTGTTCGGGCCCGCGCTGAAGAAGAACTGGGCGCTGGCGCTGTCGGGCTGAGCGGTACGGGCCATCGCCAGGTCCCCAGCCTGGTAGGAGTAGCCGTCGCCCTCGTCGTCGATGGTGTAGCCCGGTCCGATGTCGGCGCCGTCGTTGGAGTGGGGGGCGCCCCCCTGGATGATGTCGATCGAGGGCGCGGTGCGGAACAGCGCGGTGTCGTCGTAGTAGTGGTAGCGGGCGAGCACGACGAAGTTGTTGACCGTCTCGGGCGCGTTCTCGGCGTCGAGCTCCACCACGACGTCGCCCCTGTTGGTCACGAAGGTGGCGGTGTAGCTGGCCTCGGGGTCGATGCACATGGGGGGCGGGCCGCTGAACTCGGTGGTTCGGGGCGAGGAGCCGTCCTCGGCGGGACACGGGGTCTCGCCCTCGATGGCCTCGCCGGCCCCGGGAGGATCGACCCGGGCCACCGTGAACCCCGGCGGGAGGTCGGGGAGCTCGCTCGGATCGACGTCGGACAGCGATCCCAGGGATCCGATCGACGGCGGCGGCGGGATCTCGGCGCCTGTGGGTGCGAAGGCAAGGGTGTAGATCTCGAGGTCCTCGGTGAAGCGGATGTCGGCCAGGCCGCTGTCGATGATGGTCGGTGGCTGGTTCAGGGTGCTGAGCGTCCAGCGGGCCACCCGAACCTCGGCTGGACCATCCGGGCAGTCGATGCCGGCCTCGAGGGAACCGGCGTCACTGAACAAGCCGCCGTCGTCCAGCTCGATCTGCATGGCCTCGAAGAACTTGCCCAGGGTGGCGTTCTCCCCAGCCGCGCTCTCCTCGAAGGGATGGATGTGGATCACCCCGTCGCCGTGGGTGTGGATGCCCTCGGGGTCGCTCTCGTCCAGGAGGGGATCGACGAAATCGTCGCAGATGTAGATGCCGTAGGCCGCATGCCAGTGGTCGCCGACCCCCGGGCCGTCCCCGGCCGCGCCGTCGCCAGCGGATTCGTCTTCGGTGCCGTCGTCGCCACCGCCGGCGTCGTCGGTCGCCTCGTCCGTGCCCTCAGCGTTGCCGGCGACGTCGTCGGCATCGTCGTCGCCGCCGCACGCGGCCGCGAGGAGGGCGACGAGGACGACCAGGGCCAGGCGGGCACGCATGGGGGGAGACGGTATCGGCTGAGGGGCCGCCGGCGGCCGCGGAGCCCGACCGGTGCTAGCGACGAGCCAGCAGGGCCTCGGCGATCTGGATGGCGTTGAGCGCGGCGCCCTTGCGGAGGTTGTCTCCGGACACGAACAGCGACAGCCCGTTCGCCAGGACCGGGTCGCGCCGGATCCGACCCACGTAGGTCGGGTCCACACCGGCGGCCTTGAGCGGGGTGGGCACGTCGACGAGCTCCACGCCGGCGGCGTCGCGCAGCAGCTCGGTGGCCCGCTCCGGCTCGAGTGGTCGGGCGAAGCCGGCGGTGATGGCGAGCGAGTGGCCGGTGTACACCGGCACCCGGACGCAGGTGCTGGACACCGCGAGACCGGTGATGCCGAGGATCTTGCGGCTCTCGTGGCGCAGCTTCTGCTCCTCGGTGGTCTCGGCCAGGCCGTCGTCGACGACGTCACCGCACCGGGGCACGACGTTGAACGCGATGGGCTCGCCGAAGTTGGAACCCTGGGGCACGTCGACGGCCCGGCCGTCGTGGGTCAGCTCGACGGCCCTCGCGGCCACCTTCTGGATCTGCTCGTCGAGCTCGGCCACACCGCTGAGGCCCGCACCAGAGGTGGCCTGGTAGGTGCTGATGACCATGCGCTCGAGGCCGGCATCGTCGTGGAGCGGCTTGAGCACCGGCATCGCCACCATGGTGGTGCAGTTGGGGTTGGCGACGATGCCCTTGGGGATCCGGGCCAGGGCCTCCTCGTTGACCTCCGGAACCACGAGCGGGACGTCGGGGTCCATGCGCCAGGCAGAGGAGTTGTCGATCACGGTGGCGCCGGCCTCGGCAACTCGGGGGGCCAGCTCTCTCGAGGTGGCCCCGCCCGCGGAGAACAGCGCCAGGTCCAAACCGCGCCAGTCGGCGGTGGCCGCGTCCTCGACCTCGATCTCCGTGCCGCCCACCTCGATGGCTCGCCCGGCACTTCGCGCCGAGGCGAACAGCCGCAGGGAGGACAGCGGGAAGTCCCGCTCCAGGAGGAGGCGGCGCATGACCCCACCGACCTGGCCGGTGGCGCCCACGATTGCGACGTGCATCGGCTCCACGGTACCGAGACCGACGGCGATCAGCGAGCGAGCCAGTGGTCGGCGATGGCCTCCATCGCTGCGGCCAGGACGGGGGCGGCGTCGATGTCCTCGATCATGATGGAGCTCTGCCCGAAGGGGTCGAGCTGGGGTTCCTCCAGGGGCCCGGCGAGGGCGTCATCGGTGGGCATGGCCCCGGAGAAGAACGCGTCGAGGGTGGGGTCGAGGGGTTCTTCGGCGGTCGCAGTGGCTGCCGGCTTCTCGGAGCCGACCGGCGCGGGTGCGGGCGCGACCAGGGCCTCGCTGCCGCTGGGCGGTGGCGGCGTCAGATCGTCGAGGCCCCGCCAGCGCAGCAGCAGCGAAGGGTCGTCGTCGACCTCCTGCGCGAACGCGAGCAGCGCGGCCACCCCGTGCTTGCAGGGGTCGCCCCAGTCGGGGCAGCCGCAGTCGATCGCCACGTCCAGGGCCCGGGGCACGGCCTCGACGACGTCGTCGGCCGCAGCCCGGCGCTCGTTGTCGGTGGCGGTCCGGCAGGCGATCGTGACCTCGTAGGGGTCGGGCCGGGAGCCCTCCACCTCGGCGAAGACCATGCCGGCCCGCACCGTCAGATCCGACACGTTGCCCTGGCGCAGGTAGCGCCGGCCCCGGCCCAGGCGGTCGCCCTCTGCCAGCTGGGCGGCCAGCTCGGCCAGCTCGCGGGCCTCCTCGTTGCGCAGGATGCGGCTCATGCCGCCTCCTCGGTGATGGCCCCGTCGTCGAGCGACAGCAGCTGGCGCAGCGCCTCGGTGCTCATCTCGGTGAGCCAGCTCTCCCCCGAACCAACGGCCCGATCCGCCAGATCCCGCTTCTCCTCCAGCAGCCGGTCGATGCGCTCC
>JBFINV010000155.1:0-6006 GCA_041611015.1 Acidimicrobiales bacterium
CCCCGGAAGAAGAGCTCCTCGACCACCGGGGCCAGCAGGCACGTGGTGATCACCAGGCTGATCACACCGGGCGTGGTCGTGGCCCGATCGGCGAGGTCCTGGGCCACCTCGCTGACCTCCTCGACGTCCCGGTCGAACAGCCACAGCACCGGGTAGGTCACCGCCGGCACCAGCAGCAGCTGCGCCAGCACCCCGATGGCCAGACCGCTGCCGACATCTACCGCCTCGAACCTCAGCTTCAGGTCGCGCACCACGCCCCGGCCGAGCCGGCGAGCGGCGTCGATCGCAACCACTGCGAGCGTCAGGTGCAGTGGAGCCCCGACCAACCCGAACAGCCACATCGGCAGCTCCTCGGGCTCCGCGTACTCGGTGGCATCGAGGACGACCGAGATGACGATCAGGACCGCGACGTGGGCCGCCAGCAGCCCCACCCAGACCTCGCCCAGGCCCCAGCGGCGGGTGTCGCCCTGCACGTGGCCGATGACCTCGGCGCGGGCAGGGGCCGGTGGCGGCGGGGGGAGCGAGCTCACGATCGCCGATCGTACCGAACCGTGGAGTGCTCGACGTCACCCGTCCGGGGATGATTCAATCCGGGCCCCGGCGAGTACGCTGCTGGGATATGGCCGAGCGCCCGCCTCCCCCACCTCCCCCGCCCCCGGAGCATCGCGACGGCTCGGGCCGGGCCGAGCAGCCGTGGAGCAAGTGGCTGATGTGGTTCTTCGCGCTGGCCATCCTGGCGGCGTTCGTGCTGCCGGGGCTGTTCGGTTCGGGCGGCGGTGAGGAGATCAGCTACGTGGAGTTCCTCGCCAAGGTCGAGGCCGGCGAGGTGCGCGAGGTCGAGTTCGACAACAAGACCGGCGACATGGACGCGGTGCTCAACGACCAGGCCCAGACCAAGGTCCGAACCACCGGTCCGTTGGACCTGTCGGATTCCGACGAGGAGTTCCTGCGGTCGAACACGGACTTCACGTACAAGACGCCCGGCACCAACATCCTCACCGGGCTGATCCTGCCGTTCCTGCTGCCGCTGGCCTTCATCGTGTTGATCCTGCTGTGGTTCCAGCGGCGAGCCCAGGGCCAGATGGGCAACATCATGTCGATCGGCCGGTCCAAGGCCAAGACCTACACCACCGAGCGCCCCGGCACCACCTTCGACGACGTGGCCGGCTACGCCGGCGTCAAGCAGGAGATCCGCGAGGTCGTCGACTTCCTCAAGGACGCCGACCGCTTCGCGGAGATCGGCGCCCGCATCCCCAAGGGGGTCCTGCTGGTCGGCCCCCCCGGCACCGGCAAGACCCTCATCGCCCGGGCCGTGGCTGGTGAAGCCGGGGTCCCGTTCCTGTCGGTGACCGGCTCGGACTTCATGGAGATGTTCGTCGGCGTCGGCGCCAGCCGGGTGCGCGACCTGTTCCAGTCGGCCCGCAAGATGGGTCGGGCCATCATCTTCATCGACGAGATCGACTCCATCGGGCGCAAGCGCGGCGCCGGCCTCGGTGGCGGCCACGACGAGCGGGAGCAGACCCTCAACCAGATGCTGGCCGAGATGGACGGGTTCGAGGCCACCGAGGGGATCGTGATGATGGCGGCCACCAACCGGCCCGACATCCTCGACCCCGCCCTCCTCCGTCCCGGCCGGTTCGACCGCCAGGTCATCGTCCCGCTTCCCGAGCTCGAGGATCGTCGGGCCATCCTCAACGTCCACGTGAAGTCCAAGCGCATGGACCCGGACGTGGACCTCGACGTGGTGGCCCGGGGCACGCCGGGGATGTCCGGCGCCGACCTGGCGAACCTGGTGAACGAAGCCGCGCTGATCGCGGTGCGCAACGGCGCCAGCACCATCAAGGCCAGCCACCTGGAGCAGGCCCGGGACCGGGTGCTCATGGGCCAGAAGCGCGAAGCCACCGTCCTCAACCCCGACGAGAAGGAGCGGGTGGCCTACCACGAGTCCGGCCATGCCGTCGCCGCAGCCCTGCTCCCCAACGCCGATCCGCTGCACAAGGTGACGATCATTCCGCGGGGCATGGCGCTCGGGGTCACCATGACGCTGCCCGAAGAAGACCGCTACCTGCTACGGGAGAGCTACATCGCCGACGAGCTCGTGAAGATGCTGGGTGGTCGGATCGCCGAGGAGCTGGTGTTCGGCGAGGTGTCGAGCGGCGCAGCCGACGACCTGGCCCGGGCCACCGAGACGGCCGGCAAGATGGTCCGTGAGTGGGGCATGAGCGACCGGGTCGGACCGATGGCCTGGCGCGGCGGCAGCGGCCAGATCTTCCTGGGCGAGGACATGGGGCGGCCCCGCGAGTACAGCGACGAGATGGCCAGCGTCATCGACGAGGAGATCGAGCGGATCCTCCGCAACGCCGAGGAGCGCTGCCGCGAGCTGCTCAGCGAGCACCGCGACGGCCTCGACCTGTTGGCGAGCACCCTGCTGGAGCACGAGACGGTCAGCGGTGAGGAGGTCACCCGGCTACTGGCCCAGGCTGCGGTCGGCAACGGGCACCCCGAGCCCGGACCCCCGAGCTCCCCGGTCTCACCCGGTCCGGCCGACACCGTGACCGAAGAGGTGTCCGAAGAGGTGGGCGGTGACGGCGCGGAGCGCCGTCGCGAGCCCGAACCCACCGCCGCACGCAGCTACGTCCGACCAGCGCCTCCCCAGGACTGACGCCGCAGGGTCGCGGTGGCGCTCACCCTGGCGATCGTCGTCGCGGCAGTGGTGATCGCCGCAGCGGCGGCCGCGTTGGTGCGGCGCCGGCGACCCGATCCCCCCACGGTCCCGGCTGTGTCCGTACCGGCGCAGCTCGACCGCCACGACTTCGAGCTGCCCGAGCGGGAGTGGCTCCTGGTGCTGTTCACGTCGGCCACCTGCCTGTCGTGCGCCGAGGCCCGGGCGGCCTTGGCGCCGATCGACCGACCGGACCTTGTCGTCCAGGAAGCGGCTCTGGAGACGCATCGGCCGCTGCACGAGCGCTACTCGGTCGACTGGGTTCCCGTCGTCGTGCTCGCCGACCGCGAGGGCGTGGTGCGCTGGTCCCGGGTGGGGCCGCCGACGCCGAACGATCTGAACCGGGCCCTGGCGGAGATCGACTCGTAGGCGTCTGCTGAGCTGGAGCTCTCCCAGCACACTGTCATGGGCCGAACGGCAGCACCGGGTCCGACACCGTGCCGGCCACGGGGATCGCCAGTGCGGTCGCCGACCCGGCCTCGTCCAGCGCGAAGCGACGTTCGACCAGCACCGGATCCGAGGCGTCGATGACCAAGATGGCGTCGGGCGGCAGCCCCAGTGCGGCGATGTCGACGACCAGGCGGGACTGGCGGGCCACCTCCTCGTCGGCTGTCACCACGAACTCCTGGCCATCGGTCAGCAGGCGCAGCTCGAGGCGAGCGATTCGGTCGACGGCCGGGTTGACCACCACCACCTCGCCGTGGCCGTCACCGGTGCTGAGCAGGTGACGGGTGGCAGCGACAGGAACCCCCGGTGACGACGAGAAGGCGACCGGGGTCGGGCTCTCGCCCACCGTGAGCCGGTCGGCGACCACGGGCACCCCGTTGAGGGAGCGGACCGCAGCCCAGTACCCCACGTCGTCGAGGATGCGACCCGAGGCATCGACCACGCGGCCGGCGCTCACCAGCTCGGCACCCGCGGTGAGCACCACCACCTCGGTTCGGCCCGGCCTGACCGTGACCCCGATGGGCTCCACCGTGCCGTTGAACTCCGGGACGTCGAGGCGGACCTCCACGTCGACCAGGGCCTCGTCATCGTCGGAGGGGTTGTGGATCACGATGGCGTCGATCGCGTCGGGCGGCCCGCTCGACGGGAACACCCACACCTCCGAGGTGGCCGCGGAGCCCGCGGCCACCGACAAGCCGCCGGGTCCCTCGGTGCCGTCGAGGACCATGACCCGCTCGGCCACCACCCGCCCGGTGCGGACCTCCAGCCGGCTGCTCACGATCTCGAACAAGGTCACCACCCCGGTGATCTCGACGGGCAGCACCGTGCCCGAGGGCACGACCAGCCCCTCGTAGATCTGGGGGGCCCGGACCCCGGCGTCGGCGGTGAACGTGAGGTCGACGACGGCGTCGCCGGGGAACGGGTTGAAGACGGTGATGAGCTGGCGGGCCCCCTTACGCGTGGTCCCGCCGGCGAAGTACCAGGCATCGGCCGAAGACGATGCACACGGGGTCATCCCGGTCCCGGCCGGGCCCGAGACGATGTGCTCCACCACCAGCTCGCCGGTGTCCGACTCGACGAGAACCGCGGCGTGTTCGCCCCCCACACCCTCCAGTTCGGCGACTCGTACCCGCTCCACGTCGCGGGGTCCGACCGTGAGCGACACCTCGGTGGTGCCCAGGTCCACCGCCTGCGGGGGCGTGAGAGCCGCGTCGCTACCGATGTCCTCGGCCGCCTCGAGATCGATCTCGATCGGCTGGGGCGCCAGGACGGCGAACACCGTCAGCTCGACCCGGGCCTCCCGAGCCCCCGCGTTGGCGAGGACCAGGGTGTGGTCGGCGAACCCGTCGGCCACGATGGTGCCGGCGCTGCAGTACCACGTGCTGCTGAGGGCGCCGGGGCGGCCGGCGGTGGCAACGACCGGGCGCTCGAGCAGCACCCCTTCGGCAGCCGGCGGGTCCCGGTCTGCATCGATCACCACCATCACCCCGATGGCGGCGACGAGCAGGACGACCGCGGGCCAGCGGATCACCCGGCCCCGGCTGGTCGCAGCCCGGCCGGCGGTCATCGGCGGTGCTCCCGGGCCCGGGTGCTGAGGCGCAGGACCCCCAGCGCGGCGATCACCCACAGGGCGGCCTGCAGGGCGATGACCAGGCGGTGGGCGCTGTCGGTCCGATGCGACAGCTCGGCGAGACCGCTGCCGTTGGGCTGGAACGTGCTCGACCAGTCCAGCGCGGGGCTGCGGCTCGCCACCTGACCGTCCACGACCAGCCGCCAGGCGGCCGAGGCCGGCACCGAGGCGTAGACCTCCTGATCGGGGCCCAGGGTGCCCTCGAACGCCGATCGCCGATCGCCGGTGGGAGCGAGCGCGCCCGCAGTCACCGGCACCCGGCCGCCGGCGTACTCGCGGAGGGCGACCCCGGTCAGGGTGCCCCGGTCGAGGACGGCGGCCAGGGGGAGGACCGCGGTGTTGTGGTAGCGGACCACACCTGGCGAGACCTCGACCTGGGCCAGGTCGAGCTGCTCGGTCAGCGCAGCCAGCAGGCCGTCGGGCACCGGGGCGCTCAATCCGACCGCGGGCGCCGGCGCCGACTGCTCGAGCACGATGATCTCGCCGATGGCGAAGGGGGCGAGCAAGCGGCCCAGCCTGCTGGTCCCGCCCTCGATGGCGAGGCGCAGCGCCTCGGCGACGAGCTGGTCACCGGGTTCGGGAGTGCCGGCCCAACGATCGGCGAAGCCCACAGTGAGCTCGGGGGTCACCGCCACGGTGAGGCCGGCGTCGAAAGCCCGGCCGCCGCCGCTCAGCACGTCGTCGTGGCCGATCCAGAGCACCCGGGTGGTGTCCGGACCTGCGGGCTGAGCCTCGAGCTGGCGGTTGAACTCCTCGCCGGGCACGTCCCAGTCCCCGTCGAAGGAGGCCACCACGACAGGGAGCGGGGCCAGCAGCACTCCCGCCACGGCGGTCACGGGCATCAGCTGGCGCCACCCGAAGCGGTAGGTGCGCAGGTCGCGCTCGATGGCGGCGACACCCATGGCCGCGGACACGGCCAGCCCCAGCGCAGCCGGCACCAGCAGCACTTCCGGCCGGGGCAGCGATGCCGGCACCCAGCCCTGCCCGGCCGCCCACACGACGGCCACCCCCGCCACGTAGAAGGTCAGGCCTCGCACGGCCCAGGCCCACCGGGGACCCCGGGCCAGCAGGAGCGGGATCATTCCAGCCAGGGGCAGCGCCCACCCGAGCACCGACCCGCCGATCGGCCCGGTGTCGAAACGGAGCAGGGCTTCGAGGTCGGGCGTGACCGGGGTCTCGGGTCGAGTCCCTGCGACCCAGTCCCACC
>JBFINV010000156.1:0-5989 GCA_041611015.1 Acidimicrobiales bacterium
CCGCCGGGCCCGGGCTCGGGGTGCGGTGCGGGCCGCCGACACCGACGATGCGCTCCTGGCCGCCGGCATCGATCCGGGCGACCCCCGGCTGTACCACCGGTCCGACCCAGAGCATCCCGGGACGGATCAATGAGTGCGGCGGCGCTGGTCACCAGCCTCGGCGTGGTCCTGGCCCTGGTGGCCGCGGTCCGCTCCACCTGGTCCCCTTGAGGGGAGTCGATGCTGTCGAGCATCAGTCCGTTCGGGGAACGGAACCGCAACAGCCGCTGGTGGCTCACCGTCACCGCCTACCTCCTCGGGTCGCTGGCCGGTGGCATGACCACCGGGCTCGCCATGGGGTTCGCGGGCGAGCTGCTGTCCGGCGCCGTCGACGGACAACTGGCCCTGACGCTGCTCGCCGTCGTCGCCGCCGTGGGGGTGGCCGCCGACCTCGGGGTGGCCGGCCTGGAGTTGCCGTCACCCCGCCGTCAGGTCAACGAGGACTGGCTGACCACGTACCGGGGCTGGGTCTACGGGCTGGGATTCGGCTATCAGCTGGGCCTCGGGGTGGTGACCATCGTGTCGAGCTCCACGGTGTGGCTCACCTGGGTGGCCGCGCTGCTCGCTGGCTCGTGGGGGGCGGGTCTGGCCATCGGGGCGGTCTTCGGCGCCGCCCGGGGGGCGCTGATCCTGAGCACCGCCAGGATCCACGACCCGGCGTCGCTGCGGGCTCTGTTCCGGCGCATCGCTCGCCACGCGCCGTCGGTGAACCGCTCGGCCATCGCCGTCGCCGGACTCACCGCGCTCACCGCGCTGGGCGGAGCCCTGGCATGAGCCGATTCTCCCACGTGGCCGCGCACGGGATCTCGATCGAGCTCCCCGCCGGCTGGGACGGCGAGATCCACATCCGGGACCTCGACGGCGATCCCACCGACGACGTCGTCGACGCCAAGCCGGTGCTCCACGCGGCCAACTTCCCGCTCCAGCCCGGCCGGGGCGACTTCGGCAGCGGCGCCGTCGAGACCATGGGCCGACCCGGGGTGTTCCTGGCGGTCGTCGAGTACGAGCACGAGTCGGCCGGCACCCGCCTCTTCGCCAACCCCTTCCCCGGCCGGTTGGAGGCACGCGAGTTCGGCCCCACCAACCTGCAGCGGCCCCTGCCGGGTCAGTCCGGAGCCCAGCGCTTCTGCTCCACCGGGGACCGGGCCTTCTGCGTCTACGCGGTGCTGGGCAGCCACGCCCGCCGGGGCGTGCTCGTCCCCGAGCTCAACCGGGCCCTGCGGATGATCGCCATCGCCCCCCGGTGAGCGCGACTACTCGCCGACCGGCTTCTGGAAGTTCTCGATTAGGTCGACGAGGAGACGGACCCCGAAGCCGGTGGCCCCCTTGGGATGCTCCTCGAACGGAGTGTCGCTGAACGCGGGCCCGGCGATGTCGACGTGGGCCCAGGGGATGCCCTCGACGACGAACTCCTTCAGGAACAGGCCTGCGGTCAGGGCCCCGCCGCCGTTGCTGCCGCCGATGTTCTTGATGTCGGCGACGTTGGAGTCCAGCTGGGGCCGGTACTCGGCCGGGAGCGGCAGCCGCCAGACCCGTTCGCCGGTCCGCTCCCCCGCCGCGGCCACCTGCTCGAGCCAGCCGGTGCCGTCGGTGCCCATGAGCCCGGCGTAGCGGTCACCCAGCGCCACCACGCAGGCGCCGGTCAGGGTGGCCAGGTCGATGATGGCATCGGGCTTGGCCTCGCTCGCCAGCGACAGGGCGTCGGCCAGGATCAGCCGCCCCTCGGCATCGGTGTTGAGCACCTCGACGGTCTTCTTGTTGCGCATCTTCAACACGTCGCCGGGGCGGGTGGCATCGCCACCCAGCATGTTGTCGGTGAGGGGCATGAAGGCGCTGACCCGGATCCGGGGTCCGAGCTCGGCGATGGCCGCCATGGCCCCCAGAACCGCCGAGGCTCCGGCCTTGTCGGACTTCATCGTCATCATGCCGGCGGAGGTCTTGATCGACAGCCCACCGGCGTCGAAGGTGATGCCCTTGCCCACGAGCGCCAGGTGACCCTGGGCCCGACCCGAAGGCTTGTAGGTCATCCGCACGAAGCGGGGCTGCTGGGTGGACCCTCGGTTCACGCCGAGCACGCCGCCGAGCCGGGCCTTCTTGATCGCCGCGAGATCGAGCACCTCGATTGCGAGCCTGCCCTGGCGGGCCACCTTGCCGGCGCGGCGCGCGAACTCCACGGGCGTGAGGCTCCCCCCGGGCTCGTTCACCAGATCTCGGGTCAGGTTGACGCCCCGGGCGATGGCCTGACCCCGGTCGAGCGCCGCCGAGATCCGTTTCCCGCTGCCGACGAGGGCGACGGAGCGCACCTTGCTGGTGGCGCCGTTGGACTTGTGGGCCATGAACTCGTAGACCCCCAGGTCGATGCCCTCCGCGAAGGCCTGTGCCGCTGCGGCACGATCCACGGCCTCGCCGGCCTGGTCGAGCACGTCGGCCCCCAGCGACCCGAAGCGGGCCCCGGCTCGAACGAGCGCCGCTCCGGCCTGACGGAAGGCGCTCGAGCCGAGCTCTGCCGCCGGGCCCAGGCCCAACACCGCCACCGCCCTCTCGGGCCCGGCAACGATCTCGGCCTGGCCCACCGACCCGTCGAATCCGCTGGCCCGCAGCAGCTTCCAGTCGAGGCCGTGGGGTTCCTCGTCGACGGCATCGCTGGTGACCGCCAGCCCGACCAGCTCGGCACGCGCGGGCACCTTGGAGACCAGTCTCAGTTCGATGCTCATTCGTCCCTCCGGGTTGCACCAGCAGATGCCGAGGCTAGCGAGCGGTCAAGCCCCGTCAACGTCTGCGGCGGCCGCGGCGGCCACGAAGGGGGCGACCGGATCGCCCGCGAGCGCGGCGATGATGCGTTGGGCGCTGTTGCCGTCACCGTAGGGGCTGCTCACGTGGCGGGCTGGAGCAGGGTCGGCGAGGAGCCGCAAGGTCTCGGCCACGATCCGATCCGGGTCGCAGCCGACCAGCTTCGCGGCCCCGCACGCCACCGCCTCGGGCCGCTCGGTCACCTCGCGCAACACGAGCACCGGGGTCCCCAGGGCCGGGGCTTCCTCCTGCATGCCGCCGGAGTCGGTGAGGACCACCCGGGCCCGCCTCATGAGCCAGACCAGCTCCTGGTATCCGAGCGGCTCGAGCAGCGTGATTCCCCGAACGCGGCTCAAGCGGGCCCGAACCGGCCCGGCCACGTTCGGGTTCGGGTGCACCGGGTAGACGATCTCGACACCGTCGGCTTGTTGTGCCAGCCGGGCGAGCCCGGCGCAGATGTCGCGCAGGCCGGGCCCGAAGCTCTCACGGCGGTGGGCGGTCACCAACACCACCGGATGGGTGGGGCCGATCCTGGCCAGGGGCGACGGGGGTCGAGGCTCGTACTGCTGCACGGGGTCGTCGAGTAGAGCATCGATCACGGTGTTCCCGGTGACCAGCACCGACGCCGGGCTCACGCCCTCGGCGAGCAGGTTGGCCCGTGCGGCTGCCGTTGCCGCGAAGTGCATGTCGGCCACCGCGCCCACCAGCCGGCGGTTGATCTCCTCGGGGAAGGGTCGGCTGGGGTCCCCGGTTCGGAGTCCGGCCTCGACGTGTCCGACGGGGACTCGGGCGTAGCTGGCGGCCAACGCCGCTCCCAGGGTGGTGGTGGTGTCTCCCTGGACCAGCGTCCAGTCCGGCGCCACCATCTCCAGGACCTCACCCACCGCCGAGACCACTTCCGACAGGACCCGAGATGGGGACTGGTCGGGGCGCATGACATCGAGGTCGTAGTCGCAGCCGATGCCGAAGCCGTCGAGCACCTGGTCGAGCAGCTCACGGTGCTGGGCGGTGACACACACCACCGACTCGAACCGCGGGTCGGCCTCGAGGGCCTTGATCACCGGGGCCATCTTGATGGCTTCGGGCCGGGTCCCGAACACCGACAGGACCCGGGTCCTCGGGAGCCAGCGCCGAGGGACGGCGTGCAGGGTCATGACGCGGAGGCCTCGTCGAGCGACACGAACTCGTAGCCCAGCTCGGCGATGCCGTCGACCATGGCGACGAGAGCGTCGAGCTCCAGGTAGTGGTGGAAGAAGAAGCTGGCCCACCCGTCGCGCACCACGAGGTTGGTGGCCGCGGCGTCGACCACCTCGGCGGGCTGGCGGACCCGGTGCTGATTGAAGCGCACCGGTGAGTAGTTCCCGAGGTTCTCGGGCAGGACCCGGGCCCCGTACACGTCGGTGACCGGGTACGGGAAGAGCTGGCCGGTGGCGTGCTCGTACTCGATGCGCCCGCCCGACACCAGGCCCGGGAAGTACAGGGCCCGCCCGTAGCGAGCTGTGAACATCGGTGTGACCGCGACGTAGTCCACGGGAGCGGCCGCGTAGTGCGGGAACGTGAGGTAGGCCGGCCGGTCCAGACCGACCCGGCCCAGATCGTCGATCGCCGCCTGGAGCCGCCGGCGGGCGTACTCGGGCTCTTCGTCGTGGACCGGACCGTCCAGGACGACCGTGTCGGTGGGCCCGTCGACGTGGGCCCGGTAGAACTCGAGATCGGCGCCGCTGGTCCCGGTGTACGGGTTCTTGCTGCTGCCGAGCTGATGGGTGCGGCCGTGCAGCACCAAGGTGCCCCCTCGCTGTTGCATGTAGCGGAGGGCGTCGACCACCTCAGGGCGTTGGTCGAGCGCGAACAGCTGGGGCATGCCGAGGTCGTCGGCGCTCGGCGGGCCCACGTGGACCGGGTAGACGGCGACGCTGAAGGGGACACCCCGCGCTGCCAGGGCGTCGGCGATGGCCCGCAGCGTGTCCGGGTCGGCGGTGGGCCCGACGTCTTCGATACGGACCAGGGCCCGGTGGCGCTCGGGGGTGTCCGGTGCCAGGAGGTCGTAGAGCATGTCGGCCCACACCAGGTAGCGGTCCTGCTCGCTCGTGAAGAGGTAGGGCACCTCTCCCAGATAGGTCAGGTTGGACGACCGGAGGGCCCAGGGCATGCCGGTGCCGTCCTCCCGGACCGCTTCTGCCACCACTTCGACCCGGTTGCGGTCGACGAGGGCGTAGTCCATGACCCCGGCCCGGTTCGCAGCGTGGCGCGTCAGGACCCGCCCCTTGTACCGGACCTCTGCGATCGGGCTGGTGTCGTAGCGCCACCAGCGCCAGCCGTATCGCTCGACGAAGGCGTCGCTGCCACCGGCAGCCCGCTCGAGCTGCCAGACGTTGCCCTGGATCCACACCACCGGCGTGGTGGCCGCGAGCACGTCGGCGAGGAACGCCGGAGGCAGCGGCTCGTCGAACGTCGACCCGATGTAGATGGCCGCCAGGTAACCCTCCATGGCCCCGGCGGTGTAGCTGTCGGCGGGCTGGGCGGTCGCGGTCGTGAACCGCCCCACGAGGTTGGCGGTCTCGATGCCGTAGAGCTCACCGAGCTGCTCCCAGGGTCCGGTGTCGTCGTAGAGGGTCAGGACCCCGTCGCGGACGGGCTGGGCCGTGGCCGGCGCCGGCGTCAGGCCGCCGAGGGCTGCCGCCAGGACGGCACCGGCCAGCACGACTGCGCCGCTGCGGTGGCGGCGCCGGTCGACGCGCATGGGGCTTCCCTCCTCTCCGTGGGTTCGAGGGTCGACGGGATGGGTCCGTTCGGCCAGCCTGGTGGACCCGGGATCGCCGCCGACGCAGGGATCGGCGACGGCACGAGGATCGCCGCCCGCCCAGGGACCGGCGCGACGGGGGCGCGACGGGGCTCGTCGCCCGTCTCGCGCGTGCGCCAGGTCTTGGCCCAGCGCCGCCGGCCCCGGGCCAGGTGCCACACCGCCCGCCAGCCGGCCACCGCCCAGAACAGCGAGTAGACCAGGTAGAGGTGTGACAGGAGCGCCAGTCGGACCGGGGGGATGTCGGGCTGGGCCCGCCGGTAGGCCCCCATGACGAGCGGCACCATGCCGAAGCCCAGCAGGTACATCGTGAGCAGCGCCACCGGGCCGGGCACACCGCCGCTGGCCGCCCCCGAGACC
>JBFINV010000157.1:0-5974 GCA_041611015.1 Acidimicrobiales bacterium
CGCTGGTCGCTGCGCAGCAGCCCGACCAGCGGGACCGCGTTGAGCCCCGGCGGAGCCGGGCCGTCTCGACCGACCGGAGACGATTCGTCCGCGCGCCACCGAGGCGTCCGTCATGTCGACGCCTCCATGTATGGCTCTCGGTGGGGGCCCACCGTGGTCCGCAGCGCGTACAGCGACGTGCTCGCGGGGATGTACAAGGTTTGCCAGTCCGGGCCGCCCCAGGTGAGGTTGCCGACGTTCTCGGGCACCTGGACCGTGCCGATCTTCTCGCCGTCGGGATCGAAGACCCAGATCCCGCCGGGTCCGGTCACCCAGATGTTGCCCCGCGCGTCGCACTTCATGCCGTCGGGGATGCCCTCCTCGATGACCCCCGAGCCGATCTGATCGGCGAACAGCCGACCATTGTGGAGGGAACCGTCGCTGCTGTCGTAGTCGAACACCGAGATCAGGGCGTTGGGCGTGTCGTTGATGTACATGAGGCTGTGGTCGGGCGAGAAGCACAGCCCGTTCGGCATCTCGAACTCGTCCCGGTCCACGACCAGCTCGAGGTCACCGCCGCCGGGTGGCACCCGGAACACCCCTTGCCAGCCCAGCTCCCGCTCTCGCTCCTCGCCGAACACGGGCATGCGCCCGTACCACGGATCCGAGAAGTAGATGGCCCCGTCGGGCGCCACGATCACGTCGTTGGGGCTGTTCAGCTCCTTGCCCTCGAAGTGCGACGCCACGGTTTCGCGGGTCCCGTCGGTCCGCTCGCGGACGAGCGACGAGGTGACGTGCTCGCACACGATGAGGTTCAGGTCGGCGTCGTAGGTCATCCCGTTGCACTTGTTGGCCGGCCGCATCACCTCCTCCACCCCCTCGCCCGGCGTGTACCTGCGGCGCACGTCGCCAGGCATGTCGGAGAAGAGCAGGTGATGCTCGGTGGGGTGCCAGATGGGCCCCTCGGTGAACGTGAAGCCGGTCCCGACCTGTTGCAGCTCCTCGTCCTTGTCGACCAGCTCCCAGATCGCGTCGGTGGTTGCCTCTACTGCTCCCATCGGTCTCCTCCTGTGGGGATGGCTGCGGCGAAGATGTCGCGGGTGTCGCGGATCGCGGCGTCGAGGCTGGTGGGCGCCACGTCGCCCAGCAGCTCCGCCAGGCCGTCGGCGGCAGCCGAGTGCGGCAGCGGCAGCGACCCGGTCCCGGCCCCGATCCCGTCGAAGCCGGTGATGACTGCGGCTCGCTCGACGAAGTCCGCCACGTCGAGCACGTGACCGGCCACGTTGAGCACGGGCGCGCCGTCGGGGCTGCTGCGGCTCGCGGCGATGAACAGCCGGGCCACGTCGGGCGCGTACTGGAAGTCCAGCACCCCGCCGTACTCCACCCGGTAGCGCTGGCGACGCACCGCGTGCTCGATGGCCACGGTGGGCTGGGATGTCATCCCCTGGTCGCGCCCGGGGCCGAACACGGTGTGGGGACGCAACCCCACGGAGGTCAGGTCGTGATCGTCGGCGTAGACCGCGGCGGTCTGCTCGTTCGCCACCTTGTACGCGCCGTAGAGGGTGCGGGGCCGCGGCAGGGCCTGTGCAGGAAGCCGGGGATCGTCGTAGTCGTCGGGGCTGCCGTAGACCGCAATGCTGGACGCATACACCACCGGGGCCACGCCATGGGTCAGCGCAGCCTCGAAGACGTTGACCGTGCCGACCACGTTCACCGCCGCGCCGAGGCTGGGGTCGGCCCGACAGAAGGGCACCTGGAGCGCCGCCAGGTGGATGACGCGGTCTGCGCCCTCCATGGCGGCCACCACTGCGTCCCGATCGCAGATGTCGCCGCGGATCCGCTCGAAGCCCGGCGGGGCGCCTCGGCCGACCAGCCGGTGGCGATGGTCGTCGTCGCCCAGGTCGAAGACCACCGGCTGGTCACCGGCGTCGAGCAACTGGCGGACCACCCAGGCCCCCAGGCAGCCGTCGGCGCCGGTGACGAGGACCCGCTCCCCCATCAGTACGTCGCCCGCCCGCCCGAGATGTCGTGGCACGCGCCAGTGCTGAAGCTGCACTCCACCGAGCACAGCCAGCCGACGAGCGCCGCCACCTCCTCGGCCCGTCCCACCCGGTTCATCGGGATCTTCGAGACCATGTACTCCAGGACCTCGGGGGCGGTGTCGGCGTTCATCGGGGTGGCGATCACCGCGGGGGCGACCGAGTGCACCAGCACCCCGGTGGTGGCCAGCTCCTTGGCCACCGACTTGGTGAGAGCGATCACCGCTCCTTTCGACGCCGAGTACGCCCCCAGGTTCGGGTTGCCCTCCTTGCCGGCGATGCTGGCCACGTTCACGATGCGGCCCCAGCCCCGTTCGACCATGCCGGGGATGACCGCCTGCATGACGTTGAAGATCCCGGTCACGTTGATGTCGAGAGTCCGCTGCCACTCCTCGAACGAGACGTCGGTGAGGGCCATGTTCGGCCCCACTGTGCCTGCGCACTGGACCACCACGTCGAGCTGGTCCAGGCCGGGCAGGTCCCGCACTGCCACCGGATCGGCGACGTCGACCCGGTGGACGGCATGGAGCTTCGGACCCCACGACGTGAGAGGCTCGCGGTCCACGTCGAGGTCCACCGCGGTGACCTGGTGGCCCTCGCCGAGGAAGCGGTCCACGCAGGCGGCTCCGATCCCCGAGCCCGCCCCGGTGACCAGGACCCGCCGGTCGCTCATGGGGTCCAGGAGATCTTCGACGCCACTGCGTTCACCGACAGGTGTGCGTCATAGGTCACGACCTTGCCCTCCCGCCGCGGCTCGTCCTCGCCGGCCGCCTTGCGGTCGAGCGCGGCCAGCACCCGCTCGGGGGTGATCGGGAACTCGGTCACCCAGACTCCCACCGCGTCGTGGATGGCGATGGCGATGGCCGACGGCTGAGCGTTGTTGGCCATCTCGCCGATGCCCTTGGCGCCATAGGGTCCCTCCGACGACGGGTTCTCGATCAGCACGTTGGCGATCTCGGGCAGTTCCTCCATGCGGGGCACGTGGTAGGTGGCGAACGAGTCGCCCCGGTGCTCGACGTCGGGGTAGTACGGATAGCAGGTCTCGAGCAGGCCGAAGCCCAGACCCATGACCGCGCCCCCGTCGATCTGGCCCTCGAGCAGGGTGGGGTTCATGGCCCGGCCGATGTCGTAGGCCTGGGTCAGCTTCAGCACCTGCACGTCGCCGGTCTCGTCGTCCACCTCGACCTCCGCCACGCAGGCTGCGTAGGAGATGGCTGCGTGGGGCGGCAGGTCGACTTCGCCGGTGGCCGGGTCGACGATGGTCGCCCCGGGGTTGAGGTGGGCGCCATCGCCGGTCAGGAGCTCGCCGTGCACGAAGGTGGCCGCGCCTGCGACCTCGTCGACTCCCATCGACTTCGCCGGCGTGCCCACCACCGAGACCCTCCCGTCGGCCAGCTCCAGGTCGGCGGGGTCGATCTCCATCTCCCGGCCAGCCACCGACAGGATCCGCTCGCGCACCTGGCGAGCCGCCTTCAGGACCGCGTTGCCAGCCACGAAGGTAGCCCGGGACGCGAACGTCCCGGTGCACAGGGGCGAGGAGTCGGTGTTGGAGTTGTCGTAGGTCACCCAGTCGTAGGGCACGCCGATGGTCTCGGCCACGATCTGGGACTGAACGGTCTTGGAGCCGTTGCCGATGTCGGCGGTGCCTGCGAACACGTCGACCCGGCCATCGGGCTTGACCTTGATCCACGCCTGCGAGGGGTCGCCGTTCTGGTTCATGCCGGTCGGGTACTCGACCGTCGCCATGCCGGTGCCGCGGTGGACTGCCATCAGTGGCCCCCTTCCCCGATCTGGGCCAGCAGGTGCTCGGGGAGCATGTCTCCCTCCCGGGGCGCCCGGCTGAGCTTGCGCAGCTCGTCGCTCAGCTGGGTGCCCGTCGCCTCCGCGATGGCCTGGAGGACCTCCACCGTGCTGGGGTCCTCGTAGGCGATGCGATTCGGTGAGGTGTCGTTGATCCTGTTGGCGTTCTTGAGCCGGACAGCGTAGGGGTCCATGCCCAGCTCGCGAGCCACCCGCTCCATGTGGATCTCGATCGCGGTCGACAGGCCGGTGACCCCATAGCCTCGCATCGCGGTCGTGGGGATCCGGTTCGTGAAGACCACGTAGCCGTCGAAGTGCAGGTTGGGGATGCTGTAGGCCCCGGTGTGGTGGAAGCTGTGCTTGGTGAGGCCGTAGACGGAGAACCGGCCGTAGGCGCCGGCGTCGTGGAGGCTCAGCATCTTGCGGCCGAGGATCCAGCCGTCGGAGGTGACGGCATCGATGATCTCCATGTGCCACGGTCCCCTGTTGGAGGATGCGAGCATCTCCTCCTCGCGGGTCCAACGCCACTTGACCGGCCGGCCCGACTTCTGGGCGGCCAGCGCCGACAGGGTGTCCGAGGCGGTGTCCACCTTGCCCCCGAACCCGCCGCCCACCGTGCCGCCCACCATCTTGACCTGGCTCAGCGGGAGCTCGAGGTGGGCGCAGACCACCCCGAGCGAGAAGTAGAGCGCCTGGGTGCAGGTGTGGATGGTCAGCCGGCCGTCGGGCTCGGGGATGGCCAGGCAAACCTGGGTCTCGAGCGGAGCCTGCTCGAGGGACTGGGTGCGATAGACCCCCTGTACGACCAGGTCGGCAGCGTCGAGCGCGGCCTTCCAGTCCCCCTTGCGGATCTGCCGGCGATCCATCCCCCCTTCGAACTCGTCGTACCAGTTGCCGAAGGTGTCGTTGACCACGGGCACGTCGTCCTCGAAGCCCAGCCGCACGTCGAGCAGCGCAGGCAGCTCCTCGTACTCGACGGCGATGGCCGCGCAGGCCGCCCGGGCGATCTCCACCGTGTCCGCGGCGACCAGGGCCATGGGCTGACCCTTGTAGCGCACCACGTCCTTGGCGAGCAGGGGCTCGTCACCCGGGATGCCCGCCCCCGAGAGGTGGCCGTACACGAGCAGGGGCACGTCCGCGTGGGTGACCACTGCGTGCACCCCGGCCATGCTCTCGGCCGGCGACGTGTCGAACCTGGTGATCCGGGCGTTGTGATGGGGCGAGCGCAGCGCGGCTGCGTGCAGCATGCCCGGCACCCGCACGTCGTCCACGTAGGTTGTGCGTCCGGTGACGTGGCCGACGCCGTCATAGCGAGGCAATCGTGCGCCGACGACCTTCATGACTGGCCTCCCCCATCGATGGTCACATAGGTGGTGTTCGGGCTCGACGCGGTGGCCGTGAGGTCGAACCCGTTGCCCGACGCCACCGCCGCGACCGCCTCGAGGATCTTCACGTAGCCGGTGCACCGGCAGTAGTGGCCCGAGAGAGCCTCCTGGATGGATTCGAGGTCGGCCGAGCCGCCGCCGTCGAGGTAGGCAGTGGCCGCGACCACCATCCCGCTCGTGCAGAACCCGCACTGGGCCGCGTAGTGGTGGATGAAGGCCTGCTGGACCCGGCTGAGCACCGCGGGCGTGCCCAAGCCCTCCACGGTCGTGACCTCGACGCCCTCGACCATGCAGAGCGCAGTCAGGCAGGACCGCCGGGGCTCGCCGTCGACCAGCACGGTGCAGGCGCCGCACCCGCCGCTCTCGCAGCCCACCTTCGGGCTGGTGATGTCGAGCTCCTCGCGCAGCACCTCCAGCAGCGAGGTCAGCGGCGGCGAGCTCACCTGGTGGGTCACCGAGTTGACGACCAGATCCATGTCATCCTCCAAGCTCGTCGAGGGCGCGACGTATCAGCACGGGAAGGACCCGGCTGCGGTAGGCAGCCGAGGCGAGGGCGTCGTCGTACGGCTCGACGTCGGCCGACGCGGCCTCGGCGGCGTCGGCCGGGTTGGCCCCGCTGGCCAGCGCCGACTCGGCGGAGCTCAGCCGGCGCGCCTCGGGGGCCACCCCGGTGGCAGCCAGCCGGATCTCACCATCGGCCGATCGCACGGCGCTCACCCCGATGGCGGTGAGCGACTCGGTGTGGTGACGGCACAGCGACACGAACGCGCC
>JBFINV010000158.1:0-5972 GCA_041611015.1 Acidimicrobiales bacterium
CCGGGGCCATGGCCGTCATCTTGATGGAAGCCAGCAAGCCCAACCTGATGCAGACCCTGGAGGGGACCCCGGCGCTGGTGCACACCGGTCCCTTCGGCAACATCGCCACCGGCAACTCCTCCATCGTGGCCGACCGCATCGGCATCCACACCAGCGACTTCCTGCTCACCGAGGCCGGTTTCGGCGCCGACATGGGAGCCGAGCGGTTCTTCAACATCAAGTGCCGCTACTCGGGCCTGGCCCCCGACGCCGCGGTGCTCGTGGCCACCGTTCGCGGCCTCAAGGCCCACTCGGGCAATCATCGGATCGTGGCTGGCAAGCCCCTACCCGAGGAGATCCTCGCCGAGAATCCCGACGAGGTCCACATGGGCGGCGACAACCTGCGCAAGCAACTGGAGAACATGCAGCTGCACGGGGTGACCCCGGTGGTTGCCGTCAACGTCTTCCCCGACGATCACGACGCCGACATCCAGGCCATCGAGGAGATCGCCCAGGAGTACGGGGCCCGGGCCGCGGTGACCACCCACTTCGTCGAGGGGGGCAAGGGCGCCGCCGAGCTGGCATCGGCAGTGGCCGAGGCCGCCGAGGAGCCCAGCGAGTTCCAGGTCCTCTACCCCGACGAGGCCTCGCTCGAGGACAAGATCCACACCGTGGCCACCAAGGTCTACGGCGCCGCTGACGTCGAGTACACCAGCCAGGCCCGCAAGCAGCTCGCCACCTATACGGAGGCCGGTTTCGGGAACCTGCCGGTCTGCATCGCCAAGACCCACCTGTCGATCTCCTCGGATCCCTCGCTCAAGGGAGCGCCCACCGGCTGGACCCTGCCGGTGCGGGAGGTGCGCGCGTCGGTCGGAGCCGGCTTCGTCTACCCGATCTGTGGCGACATGAGAACCATGCCCGGACTAGGGAGGACCCCAGCAGCAATGCACATCGACCTGGATGAGAACGACGAGATCGTGGGGTTGTCCTGATGGTGATGTTCCGCCGCAAGCCCGCAACCGTCGAGTCTCCCGAGGCCCGGAGCCATCGTCTCGCGCTGATCGAGAACATGACGTTCGAGGTGGTCCCGCTCAAGAGCGTCGACGACGCCATGGCCGCCTTGCCCGCCGGCGCCGACGTGTCGGTCACCTGCTCGCCGACCAAGGGCATCGCCGAGACCCAGCGGATCACCGAAGAGCTCCTGGAGCGAGGGTTCACCGCCATCCCCCACATCTCGGCTCGCCTGGTCCGGGACCGGGCCCACGTCGATGAGCTGGCCGCCTGGTTCCGCAGCGTGGGCCTGACCCGCATCTTCTCGGTCGGCGGCGACGCACCCGAGTGCGGCGCCTACCCCGACGCGTTCCACTTCCTGCGCGACCTGTTCGAGACCGATCACGGCTTGCGCATCGTGGGGATCACCGGCTACCCCGACGGGCACGCTTTCGTCTCAGCGGACCGCATGCAGCAGGCGATGCTGGACAAGCAGGAGCTCCTGGCGGCTGCGGGCGTGGACGGCTACTGCAGCACCCAGATGTGCTTCGACCCCGACACCATCGCCAAGTGGATGCGGGTCGTGCGCGAGCAGGGAATCAGCCTGCCGATCCACCTGGGGCTGCCCGGTGTGGTGGACAAGAAGAAGCTGATGACCATGGGCGTCCGCCTGGGTATCGGCCAGTCGCTGAGTTACCTGCGCAAGAACCGCAGTGCGGTCACCAAGCTGATGACCACCACCCACTACGACCCCAACGACCTGCTGGTGCCCCTCGGCTCCGACCTCCTGGACCTGGGCGTGGAGGCCCTGCACGTGTTCACCTTCAACCAGGTCGAAGCCACCGAGGAGTGGCGGGTGTCCAACCTCTGACACCATGGCCCGGATCGGCTTCGTGGGCCTCGGGACCATGGGCCGGCCGATGTGTCGCAACCTGGTCGCAGCCGGTCACGAGGTGTCGTGCTTCGACGTCGACGGCGCTGCGGTCGAAGCCGCGGTGGCCGAGGGCGCGTCGGCTGCCGAGTCCGTCGCGCATCTGGCGAGTGGGGCCGAGGTGGTGATGACCTCGCTGGCCCACCCCGACCAGGTGGAGGCGGTCATGCGAGACGACCGGGCTCTGGCCGCGATGGCTGCGGGCTCGGTCTGGGTGGACCTGACCACCAACGAGGTGGAGCTGGTGCGGGCCCTGGCGGCGGAGGCCCCGCCTGGCGTGAGCGTGGTCGACGCTCCGGTCACCGGCGCCGTCGACGGCGCCCGCGCCGGCACCCTCACCCTGTTCGCCGGAGGCGATCCCGATGCCCGTGACCGGGTCCGTCCCCTGCTCGAGTGCCTCGGGCAGGTGATCGACTGCGGGCCGCTGGGCACGGGCAACGTGGTCAAGCTGGTGACCAACCAGCTGTGGTTCGTGCACGCCGCGGCCCTGGGCGAGGGGTTCGCCGTGGGCCTGGCCAACGGCGTGGAGCTCCGCACCCTGTGGGAGGCCATCCAGGCCAGCGTCGCCGACTCCTTCGTGGCCCGCCACGACGCCCCCTCCGTCTTCGCCGGCCACTACGACCCGTCGTTCCCGCTGGGCCTCTGCCTCAAGGACCTGCGGCTCCTCGAGGGCCTCCAGGCCCGGGTCGGCGCGGACCTGGCGGTCACCGAGTCGGCCCGCCGCTCGTTCCGTGCCGCTGCAGAGCAGTACGGTACCGATGCCGGCGAGATGCACGTGGCCCGCCGCATCGAGGACGCCGCCGGGCTGTCGTTCCGGCTCGATGGGGACTGGGTCCCCCACTGGGAGCGCTGACATGGAGATCGGCTCGATCCTCGATCTGGATCGCTACCCCCTGGATCAGCCCGAGGCTCCCGGGCGCGCCGAGGCGCTGGGGATGGCCCGCCGGGAGCTGGCCGACGACGGCTGCGCAGTGATCCCGGCGCTGGTTCGAGCCGAGGCCCTGGCCCCGGCGTGCGAGGAGGCGCGCGCCATCGTCCCCGCGGCGCACTACTCGGTGGACCGGATCAACCCATACTTCGGGACCGAGCCCGATCCGACCCTGCCCGCCGACCACCCGGCCAACATCTTCATCGAACGCACGTCGGGGTTCGTTCCCGGCGACGCCTTCCCGGCCGACTCCCTGATCGACGCCGTCTACCGCTGGCCGCCACTGCTCGGGTTCGTCGCCGAATGCCTGGGCATCGACGAGCTGCACTGCTACGCGGACCCGCTGGCTTGCCTCACCCTCAACGTCCTGCAACCGGGCCAGCAGTTCAGCTGGCACTACGACAACAACGACTTCGCGGTGACCGTGCTGCTGCAGGAGGCGGACGAGGGAGGCCTGTTCCGCTATGCCCCCGACATCCGCTCCCGCAGCGACGAGAACGCCATCGGCGCGGCGGCAGTCCTGCGCGGCGACGACACCGGCGTGAAGACCCTCGATCTGCGCCCGGGCGACCTGCAGATCTTCCGGGGGCGGTACTCACTGCACCAGGTCACCCGGGTGGGGGCGGGGTCGTGCCCGCGCATCACCGCGGTCTTCGCCTACACCCTGGAGCCCGGCCTGATCGGTGGGCTGGTGCGGACCCAGCAGCTCTTCGGCCGGACCCTGCCGATCCATCACGACTACGCCCGAGGGCGAGCCGTTCGAGAGGACGCGCTGCTCGACTGAGCTCCCCGGCGCCCCGATCAGCGGGCGTAGGCCCGGAGCTGGGCGCTGAGACGGTTGGCGGCCTCGGATACCAGGCGTCCCAGGTCGTGGGTGGCGTCGGGATCCGGGAACCGATAGGCCGGGCCGTGGATGTGCAGCGCGGCCTCGACGCCATTGGGCCCGAAGACCGGGGCCGCCACCGAGTTGATGCCCTCGGCGAACTCCTCGAACCCCCAGGCGTAGCCGGCCGAGCGGGCCTGGGCCAGCCGGTCACGTAGGGCGTCGGGGTCGGTGGTGGTGTTCGCGGTCAGGGCTTCGAGACCCCCGGCGATGTAGTCGTCGACCACCTCGGGCTCGCTGTGGGCCAGCATGACCAGACCGGCGGGGACGGTGTGTGCCTGGCCGTACTCCCCGGTCCAGTCACGCACCTGCACGTCGCTCTCGCTGGCCACCTGGTCGAGGAAGTAGACCCAGCCGTCGTCGAGCACGTTGAGCCCGCTGGCCTCGCCGCTGCGCTCGGCCAGGTCGATCAGGAAGGGTCGGGCGGCGGTCACCAGATTGCGGTTCCAGTGGGACCCACCGGTGATGTCCTCGATGCCGCTGCCGAGCCGGTACGAGCCCCCGGCCTCGAGCTGCTCGACGGCGCCCTCCCGCTCGAGGGCCCCGAGCAGGCGGGCCACGGTGCTCTTGGGGAGCGACACCTTGGCGGCCAGTTCGGTGACGCCGGTCGGCTGCACCGCGAGGGCGCGCAGGATCGCGAACGCCCGCTCGATGGACTGCACGCCGGCCATGTCGATCAGGCTAACGGGGCGTCGCCCAGCCTGTTCCGCATCGTGGAATGCACCGCGGGCGCGGTGGGGTCTGACCAGCCGATTCGCGCCCTTGACATGTCGTAAATCATGGGCAACCCTGCGCGAGCAGTTGGCGACGGCCGACACGGAGACCGGGCGGACCTCCCGCCCTGTCGCGGCCAAGGAGGCTCCAGTGATGGCGAGACGCGTACGACGAGGTATGGCATTGCTGGCGGCACTGGCCGTCATCGGCGTCGGCACACCGGTAGGGGCTGTTCCCGAGGACTCGGACCCCCAGAAGGATCCGCCGCGCGAGCAGCCGGAGAAGAGGCCGGAGAAGGATGCGAAGGAGCGGCCACCGGCCGAGCCCAACGGTCAGCTCCGTGTCCTGGCCACCGGACTCGACAACCCCCGTGGAATCGTTGCCAAGGGCAAGGGCAAGGTCTTCGTGGCCGAGGCCGGCCGCGGCGGCGACACCCTGGTTCCGGTGTCGATGGGCGACGAAGAGGGTGCGATCTGCATCGGCATGACGGGCGCGATCACCAAGGTCCATCGCGGGAACGTGCAGCGGATCAGGTCCGTGGTCTCGGCCGCGGACGCAGTCGACGGCGCTTGTGACGGCCCCGAGGTGGGGATCGCTGCGACCGGCCCACACGGGATCACCAACCGCCACCGGCTCACGTATTCGATCGGCCTCGGCGCCCCGCCGGAGGCTCGCGACGCAGTGGCTGCGGGGTTGCCCGCGGCTGCCGATTTCGGCACCGTCCAACACATAAAGCGCCCACGCGCGGTGTCAGCCGACCTGGCTGCGTTCGAGGGGGCGGTCGACCCGGACATGCAGGGGGCCGACTCCAACCCCTACGGGCTGACGAGGCTGCGGGGCGGCGACGTCCTCGCCACCGATGCCGGCGGGAACTCGCTGCTGCGCATCGGCAAGGACGGCAGCATCGACGTGGTCGCGGTGTTCGCGCCCCGATGCGTGGCCTGGGAGCTCCCGTTCCCCAACCCGATCCCGCCGGAGGTCAACCCCTGCGGCGACCAGGCTCTGTTCCCTGCAGACGCGGTGCCCACCGACGTGGCCGTCGACGGCAACGGCGACTACCTGGTGAGCACCCTCGGGGGCTTCCCGTTCAACGTCGGGGACTCTCGGGTGTGGAGGGTCGATGCCGACCATGCCGGCGTTGCCGTCTGCTCGGACTTCCCGGGCGTGCCCGGCACCGGTTGTGACGTCTTCGCCGACGGCCTCACCTCGCTGGTGGGCATCGACGTGGACAAGGCCGGCAGGGTGTACGTCGTGCAGTTCTCCGACGCCGGGGTACTGGCCGCCGAGGAGCAGGTCCCGGGGGGCGAGATCGGCAGCGTGCGGGTGCTCCACCCGACCACGGGCGCCGAGATCGGAGCGATCGAGGGACTGGTTCTGCCCGGTGGCGTCGACGTGCACCGCCATGGCGTCTACATCACGAACTTCAGCATCTTCCCGGGCCTCGGGGAGGTGGTGCGGGCTCCGGTGCACTGTGACCGGCCCGCCAAGTGCGCCGCCTGGCACTCGTAACGTCCGCGGACCCGGCCCGGGCACTGTGGCCCGGGCCG
>JBFINV010000159.1:0-5958 GCA_041611015.1 Acidimicrobiales bacterium
ACGGCCTCGTGGGGCAAACTTGATCGGATAGTGACGAAAGAGATCTGAGATGACTACGACAATCAACCACTGGATCGACGGGAAGGTCGTCGAGTCGACGTCGGGCAGCACGTCGCCGGTGTACAACCCGGCCACCGGCGAGCAGACCGGCGAGCTGTCGCTGGCGTCGGTCGAGGAGGTCGACCGGGCCGTAACCAGCGCCAGGGCGGCCTACGCCGAGTGGAGCCAGGTGAGCATCGCCAAGCGCACCAAGCTCATGTTCGAGTACCGCAACCTGGTGGTGGAGAACGCCGACGAGATCTCGGCCCGGCTCACCGCCGAGCACGGCAAGGTGCTGAGCGACGCCGGCGGTGAGGTGGCCCGGGCCATCGAGAACATCGAGTTCGCCTGCGGGCTCGCCGAGCACCTCAAGGGCACCCACAGCGAGCACGCCTCCACCGGGGTCGACGTCTACTCGGTGCGACGCCCGCTCGGCGTGGTGGCCGGCATCACCCCGTTCAACTTCCCGGCCATGGTGCCGCTGTGGATGATCCCCAACGCGGTGGCCTGCGGCAACACCTTCGTGCTCAAGCCCTCCGAGCGCGATCCGTCGGCCCCGATGTTCATCGCCGAGCTCTTCCAGCAGGCCGGCTTCCCGCCGGGGGTGCTGAACGTGATCAACGGCGACAAGGTGGCCGTCGACCGGCTCCTCGAGCATCCCGACATCCAGGCGGTCAGCTTCGTGGGATCGACCCCCATCGCCCGCTACGTGTACGAGACCGGCACCGCCAACGGCAAGCGGGTCCAGGCCCTCGGCGGGGCCAAGAACCACATGGTGGTCCTGCCCGACGCCGACATCGACCTGGCCGCGGACTCCGCGGTGTCGGCTGCCTACGGCTCGGCCGGGGAGCGCTGCATGGCGATCTCGGTGGCGGTGGCGGTGGGCGAGGTGGCGGATCCGCTGGTCGACGCGATCAAGGTGCGCATGGAGAAGCTCACCATCGGCGCCGGCACCGATCCGACGTCGGAGATGGGCCCGCTGATCACCTCCGAGCACCGCGAGCGGGTGGCCGGCTACATCGAGGCCGGCGAGAACGCGGGGGCCAAGGTGGTGGTCGACGGGCGCAGCGCCGAGTTCGACGCCGACGGCTTCTTCCTCGGGGTTACCCTGCTCGACCACGTCACCCCGGAGATGACCGTCTACACCGACGAGATCTTCGGTCCGGTGCTGAGCGTGGTCCGGGTCGGCACCTACCCCGAGGCGGTGAAGCTGGTGTCGGAGAACCAGTGGGGCAACGGCACCGCCATCTTCACCCGTGACGGCGGCGCGGCCCGGCGCTTCCAGGACGAGGCCGACGCGGGCATGGTGGGCATCAACGTCCCGATCCCGGTGCCCGTGGGCTACCACTCCTTCGGCGGGTGGAAGGACTCGCTGTTCGGCGACACCACCATGTACGGACCCGAGGGCATCCGGTTCTACACCCGGCCCAAGGTCATGACCTCGCGCTGGCCCGATCCCGCGGGCAGCCGGGTCAACCTGGGGTTCCCGACCAACCAGTAGGCACGCGGGCGCCGGTCAGCGCCGGCTCGAGGACAGCATCGACAGAGGGGAAGGCAATGGCGATGGACTTCGGAGTTGTGCTCCAGACCGACCCGCCGGCGTGGCGGGTGGTCGACCTGGCCCGCAAGGCGGAGACCCTCGGGTTCAGCCACGGCTGGACCTTCGACAGCCACGTCCTTTGGCAGGAGCCGTACGTCATCTACAGCCAGATGCTGTCGGCCACCAACCGCATGGTCGTGGGGCCGATGGTCACCAACCCCGGCACCCGGAACTGGACGGTGACCGCCTCGATGTTCGCCACCCTCAACGACATGTTCGGCAACCGAACCATGTGCGGGATCGGCCGGGGTGACTCGGCCATGCGGGTGCTCGGCCACAGGCCCAACACGCTGGCCACCCTCAGCGAGGCCATGGCCGTCATCAAGGGCCTGGCGCAAGGCGACGAGGTCTCCTACAAGGGCACCCGCCAGCACTTCCCGTGGGCGCGGCAGTCGGAGCTGAAGATCCTGATGGCCGCCTACGGGCCCAAGGCGCTGCACCTCTGCGGCAGCGAGACCGACGGCTTCATCCTCCAGCTGGCCGACCCCGCCATCGCCGAGTGGACCATCGGCGCGGTCCGCAGCGCGGCCGAGGACGCGGGACGCGACCCCGATTCGCTGTACATCTGCGTGGCTGCGCCGGCCTACGTCGGCACCGACCTGGCCCACCAGCGAGACCAGGTTCGCTGGTTCGGCGGGATGGTGGGCAACCACGTGGCCGACCTGGTGGACCGCTACGGCACGGAGGGCGGCGGTGGGGTACCCCAGGCCCTCACCGACTACATCAAGGGCCGGGAGGGCTACGACTACAGCGGTCACGGCAAGGCCGGTCACGAGCACACCGACTTCGTGCCCGACGAGATCATCGACCGCTTCTGCATCCTCGGCGACGAGCAGGCCCACATCAGCCGCCTCCAGGAGCTGCGCGACCTCGGGGCGCATCAGTTCGCCATCTACCTGATGCACGACCAGAAGGACGAGACCCTCAACGCCTACGGTCAGCGCATCATCCCCGCGCTGAACGGTCGATAGAGGGCCGGGCCATCAGCGGGACCGACGCCAGCCTGGATCCGCTCGTCCGCGAGCAGCTGGCTCGTCAGCGCGCCGCGACCACGGACCGGCGGGAGGTGGCGCTGCGCGTCGCCCGGCAGGTGCTTGTCTTCGCGGTGTTCCTGGTGCTGGTGGGGTTGGCCTACACCGGCTACAAGGCCTTCGGCCAGGCCATCGACGACGAGCAGGTGGACTGGCTGGTGATCGGGTCGATCCTGCCCCGCACCGACGACCTCACCATGCCGCCGGTGACCGACATCCTCTCCGAGCTGGGCGAGACTCCCCGCGGCGAGGACCAGGTGTTCGCCGGGTTCCTCCTCGACGAGGGCCTGTTCACGCTGCGGGAAGCGGCGGTGGGGTTCCTCGCCGGCGCCATCCTCGGGCTGGCGATCGCCATCCTGCTGGCCCGGTCGCAACTGCTCGAACAGGGCCTGCTGCCCTATGTGATCGCGAGCCAGACCGTCCCGCTGATCGCCATCGCCCCCATCGTCGTGGTCTGGGGCCGCAAGAACGTCGACTTCTTCCCCTGGGAGTGGCAGGACTGGATGTCGGTGTCGATCATCGCCACCTACCTGACGTTCTTCCCCGTGGCCGTCAACGGGCTCCGGGGCCTGCAGTCGCCTCGGCCCGAGAACATGGAGCTGATGGAGTCGTACGCAGCCTCCTGGCGCCAGACCCTGTGGCGGCTGCGCCTCCCTGCTGCGGTCCCGTACCTGTTCGCGGCATTCAAGATCGCGGCGACCGCCAGCGTGGTCGGCGCCATCGTGGGGGAGATCTCGGCCGGGGTGGAGGGAGGCCTGGGTCGACGGATCCTGCTCGAGGCCCAGCGGTACACCACGGGGCCGGAACGACTGTACGCCTCGGTGCTCGGCGCCGCGGTGCTCGGCATCGTGGTGTTCCTCATCGTGACCGCCGTCGAGCGGCTGGTCCTGGGCCACCAGAGGCGGGAGGCGGTCACGTGAGCGAGCTGGCCGTCGAGGTGCGGGAGGCCTCGAAGATCTTCAATCGAGGCAAGGCCAACGAGGTCCACGCCCTCGACACCATCGACCTCAGCATCGGCGCCAGCGAGTTCGTCACCCTGATCGGCCCGTCCGGCTGCGGCAAGAGCACCCTGCTGCGGCTCATCGCCTCGCTCACCCCGCCCACCAGCGGCAGCGTCGCCGTCAACGGCAAGCCCGCCGAGAAGGCACGACTGGACAAGGACTACGGCATGGCCTTCCAGCGGGCGGGGCTGTTCGACTGGCGCACCGTCGCCAAGAACATCGAGCTCCCCCTGGAGCTGATGGGCTGGAACCGGAGCGACCGCCGGGCCCGGGCGGAGGAGATGCTGGCGCTGGTCAAGCTGCCCGAGTTCGCCGACCACCATCCTGCGGAGCTGTCGGGCGGGATGCAGCAGCGGGTGGCCATCGCCCGGTCGCTCTCGTTCAACCCCAGCCTGCTCCTCATGGACGAGCCGTTCGGCGCCCTGGACGAGATGACCCGTGAGCACATGCAGACCGAGCTGCTGCGTATCTGGGAGGACACCGAGACCACCGTCGTCTTCGTGACCCACTCGATTCCCGAAGCGGTGTTCCTCTCGACCAGCGTGGTGGTGATGTCGGCCCGGCCCGGCCGGATCGCCTCGGTGATCGAGGTGGACCTGGGCCGCCGGGACGACATGACGCGCGAGGATCCGGCCTTCTTCGAGAAGGTGACCGAGGTCCGCGAGGCGCTGCGGGCGGTCGAGGCATGAAGGCCGCCTGGCGCCTGAGGGTGCAGAGCTGGTCGGCGCCGATCGTGGCCGGGGCATTGATGCTGGCGGTCTGGGAGCTGCTGCTGCTCGCCACCGATCCCGAGGGGTTCGTGTTACCGCCGCCCAGCGACATCGTCGGGGCCCTCTTCGACGACTTCGACGTGGTCTGGGACGCGGCCAGGAACACCGGCTTCGTGGTGGTGACGGGCCTGATCGCCGGGCTCGTGGTCGGGGTGATCGCGGCCTTGCTGGTGACCAGGTTCCGTACCGCGAACGAGGTCATCACCCCGCTCGCCGTGGCGGTCAACGCCATCCCGATCATCGCCCTGGCGCCCATCTTCAATGCCTGGTTCGGCATCCTGTCGGCTCGATCGAACCAGCTGATCGTGGTTGTGCTGGTCTTCTTCCCGGTGTTCATCAACACCGCCAAGGGACTCACCGACGTCGAGCGCAGCCAGATCGAGCTGATGGACTCCTACGCTGCCAGCCAGTGGCGAACCACACGGGAGGTCCGGATCCCCAACGCGCTGCCGTACTTCTTCACCGCAGCCCGGCTGGCCACCTCGCTGGCAGTGATCGCCGCCATCGTGGCCGAGTATTTCGGCGGGCGCCAGGACGCGCTGGGCCCGATCATCGCCCAGGAGGCCAGCTTGACCCGCTACGCCGAGGCCTGGGCCGCGGTCCTCGCAGGCACGTTGATCGGCACAATGTTGTACATCATCGTGGTCGTCATCGAGCGACTGGTGATGCCCTGGCATGCGACGGTGCGGGTCAGGCAGGGGACCTGACGCCGATGAGAGCGAGTTGACCCGACAGGAGGGGTAGTGATGAAGCAACGACACTGGATGTGGCGGCTGGTGATGGTGCTGCTGGCGCTGTCGCTGGTGGCCGCGGCGTGCGGAGACGACGACGACGACGATGGCACCGTGGCTGGTGACGACACTGCCGCCGACGACGGAGCCGACGCCGACGGCGAGCCCGAGCCGGAGCCCGAGCCTGCGGACGACGGGTCAGCTGACGCTGACGATGCGGTCGACGACGCGTCGGCCGACGACGCAGCCGACGGCGGGAGCGGGGAGCTGCGGGAGGTGTCGCTGCAGCTGCAGTGGTTCACCCAGGCCCAGTTCGCCGGCTACTACGCCGCGGTCGACCAGGGGTTCTACGAAGACGCCGGCCTCGACGTCACCATCATCGAGGGCGGGGTCGACATCGTGCCCGCCCAGGTGCTCGACTCCGGCGCCGCCGACTTCGCGGTGTCGTGGGTGCCCCGAGGCCTGGTGCCACGCGAAGAGGGGGCCAACATCACCAATATCGCCCAGGTGTTCCAGCGCAGCGCCACCCTGCAGGTGGCCTTCGCCGACTCGGGGATCGACTCGGTGGACGACCTGGCCGGCAGGACCGTGGGCAACTGGGGGTTCGGCAACGAGTTCGAGCTGTTGGCGGGGCTCCGGGCCAACGGGCTCGATCCCGAGAGCGACGTGACCCTGGTCCAGCAGCAATTCGACATGCTGGCCCTGATCAGCGGTGACATCGACGCCGCCCAGGCCATGATCTACAACGAGTACGCCCAGGTGCTCGAGACCGTGAACCCCGACACC
>JBFINV010000160.1:0-5954 GCA_041611015.1 Acidimicrobiales bacterium
GCGCACGGCCGACGTGGCGATCGAGGGCGACTGCCGGGCCGTCATCGAGGAGCTCGTCCGCGCCGTCGAGCAGCTCGGCGGAGCCGCCGAACGAGCCGAGAGCCCCGAGCGCGGCGCATGGAGGTCGACCATCAGCGGCTGGCAGGAGCGCTACCCGCTGCACTACGACCAACCCGAGCCCGGCGAGGGCCTCAAGCCCCAGTTCGTCCTCGAGCAGCTGCGTGACAACACCCCCGACGACACCATCGTGGCCGCCGGGGTGGGGCAGCACCAGATGTGGGCCAGCCAGTACTGGCGCTTCAACCACCCCTACACCTGGGTGAACTCGGGGGGCCTGGGCACCATGGGCTTCGCGGTGCCGGCCGCCATCGGCGCCAAGGCCGGCGTGCCGGACCGCATGGTGTGGGCCATCGACGGCGACGGCTGCTTCCAGATGACCAACCAGGAGCTGGTGACCGCCCGCCTCGAGCGCATCCCGATCAAGGTGGCGATCCTCAACAACGGCTACCTGGGCATGGTTCGCCAGTGGCAGGAGCTGTTCTACGACGAGCGGTACTCCGAGGTCCACCTCCAGTGCGAGCTGCCCGACTACAAGCTCCTGGCCCAGGCGATGGGCTGTGAGGGCATGAGGGTGGACTCGCCCGAGGAGGTGTTGCCGGCCATCGAGCGGGCCAACGAGATCGACGACCGACCCGTGGTGATCGACTTCCGCACCGAACCCAGCGAGAACGTGTACCCGATGGTGCCCGCGGGCAAGTCCAACAGCGACGTCATCGTCCACCCGTCCCAAGGGACGCCCTCGCCGTGAGCGCCCACGCCCCGCATCATCGATTCCACACCCTGGTGGTCCGGGTCGAGAACAAGGCCGGGGTGCTGGCCCGGGTGGCCAACCTCTTCGCCCGGCGGGGCTTCAACATCGAGTCCCTGGCGGTGGCCCCCACCGACGACGAGCGTTTCAGTCGGATCACCATCGTGGTCGACGTGGAGTCCGCGCCCCTCGAGCAGGTGGTCAAGCAGCTCGACAAGCTGGTCAACGTGGTCGAGATCCGCGAGCTGGATCCGGCGTCGTCCATAGAGCGCGAGCTGATGATCGCCATCGTGAAGGCCGGGGTCCAGGATCGGGGCCACGTGATGGACCTGGTTCGCATCTTCGAAGCCAAGGTGCTCAACGTCGGTTCCGACGCCATGATGGTCTCGCTGTCCGGCGCGCCGAGCCGCATCGACGACTTCGAGGCCCTCCTCGAGGCCTTCGGGATCGTGGAGGTCCAGCGCACCGGCAAGGTGGCCCTGGCCAGCCTGGAACGCTGACACCCGCCGAACCCGGAGGAGACACCAAGTGGCGAACATCTACTACGAGGCCGATGCCGACCGGTCACACATCGCCGACCGCCGGGTGGCGGTGCTGGGGTACGGCTCCCAGGGCCATGCCCATGCGCTCAACCTGAAGGAGTCCGGCATCGAGGTGTGCGTCGGCCTACGCGAGGGATCGGCGTCGGTGGCCAAGGCCGAGTCCGCCGGGCTGGAGGTTCGCTCCATCGCCGACGCCGCCGCCTGGGCCGACACCGTCATGGTTCTGCTGCCCGACACCGAGCAGGCTGGGATCTACGACGAGCACATCGCCGCCCACCTCCACGACGGCGACTGCCTCATGTTCTCGCACGGCTTCAACATCCGCTTCGACCTGATCAAGCCCCCGCCGACGGTGGACGTGGTGATGGTGGCCCCGAAGGGTCCGGGCCACCTGGTCCGACGCACCTACGTGGAAGGAGGCGGCGTCCCCTGCCTGATCGCGGTCGAGAACGACGCCTCGGGCCACGCCAAGGACATCGCCCTGGCCTACGCGGACGCCATCGGCGGGGCCCGGGCCGGGGTGATCGAGACCACCTTCACCGAGGAGTGCGAGACCGACCTGTTCGGCGAACAGGTGGTGCTGTGCGGGGGCACGACCGCCCTCGTGCGCAGCGCCTTCGACATCCTGGTGGAGGCCGGCTACCAGCCCGAGATCGCCTACTTCGAGTGCCTCCACGAGCTCAAGCTCATTGTCGACCTCATGTACGAGGAGGGCATCACCGGGATGCGCTACTCGGTGTCGGACACCGCCGAGTACGGCGACCTCACCCGGGGGCCGCGCGTCATCGACGACCACGTCCGCGACACGATGCGCACCATCCTGAGCGAGATCCAGAGCGGCACCTTCGCCGACGAGTGGGTGGCCGAGTCCCGCGGCGGTCGCGAGCGGTTCCACCAGCTCGAGGCCGAGGGCCACGACATGGCGATCGAGCAGGTGGGGGCCGAGCTTCGAGCCATGATGCCGTGGATCTCGGCGGGCCGGCAGTCGGTCAAGGACACCTCGGGCGGCCAGGGCTAGAGCTCGGTCACCCGGCTCCGCCGGGGCTGCGCCGGCCGAAAGGGCGACTCAGCGGCTGCTCACCCCGTGGAACTTGCGGAGGCTGAGGGCCGCGAAGACCACGATGATGCCCACCGACCAGCCGAGGGACTGCCACACCAGATCGCCGGCTGGCAGCCCGTTGTAGAGGGCACGGCTGGCGTTGGTGACCTTGGTGAAGGGGTTGGCCTCGGCGATCGGGGCCAGCCAGTCGGGCATCGAGTCGGGGTCCACGAAGGCCGACGAGACGAATGTCATCGGGAACATCCACATGAACCCACCGGAGTTGGCGGCCTCGACGGACTTCACGCTCAGCCCGATCAGCGCGTGGATCCAGCTGATCGAGTACGCGAAGAGCAACAGCAACAGCGTGGCCAGCACGGCCTCGGCCAGGGTGCCCTCGAACCGGAACCCCACCGCGAATGCGATCAGCAGCATCACTGCGAAGCTCAGCGTGTTCTTCACCAGGTCGGCCACGGTGCGCCCGATGATCACCGCCGACTGGGACATGGGGAGCGACCGCAGGCGATCGATGAGCCCCTTCTGCAGGTCGTCGGCCAGCCCGATGCTGGTGGTGGCGGAGCCGAAGGTGATGGTCTGGGCGAAGATCCCGGGCAGCAGGAACTGGTTGTAGTCGTCGAAGCCGGGCACGTCGATGGCGCCGCCGAACACGTACACGAACAGCAGCGTGAACATGATGGGCTGGGTGATAGCGAACGCCAGGAGCTCCGGGTTCCGGGGGATGATGCGCAGGTGACGCTGGGCCTCGGTCCAGGTGTCGCGCAGCACCCACTCGGGGCCAGTGTCGACGACGGCGCTGTCGTCGACCAGCGGGGGAGCGGTGGTGGAGGTGGTCACGGCCGGTCTCCGTTGGTCGGCTGGGGTTCGGGGGCGGTGCCGGTGATGGTCAGGAACACCTCGTCGAGGCTGGGCCGGCGCATCTCCACGTGGAGCACCTCGCAGTTGCAGTCGTCGAGCGCCCGGATGGCGCGCGGGACCACATGGTCGCCAGGCTTGACGGGCACCACCAGGTCGGGCCGGTCGGTGGCGGCTTCGATCGGGCCGGCGGCGAGCGGTTCGAGCGCGTGGGAGGCCCGACCGAGATTCTCCATCCTGGCGATGGTCACGATCAGCCGGTCCCCGCCCACCAGGTCCTTCAGCTCGTCGGCGGTGCCCTCGGCGATGACGCGGCCGTGGTCGATCACCACGATCTTGTCCGCCAGGGTCTCGGCCTCCTCCAGGTACTGGGTGGTCAGGAACGTGGTCGTCCCGTCGTGTCCGAGCTCCTCGATCAGCCCCCACATGGCCTGGCGGCTGCGCGGGTCGAGCCCGGTGGTGGGCTCGTCCAGGAACAGCAGCGACGGCCGCGCGATCAGGCTCATGGCGATGTCGAGGCGTCGGCGCATGCCGCCGGAGTACTCCTTGACGATGCGGTCGGCGGCGTCCACGAGGTCGAAGCGGCCCAGCAGCTCCTCGGCTCGCTGTCGGGCCTGCTGAGTGCCCATGTGGAAGAGGCGACCCACGTGCACGAGGTTCTCGCGGGCGGTCATACGCTCTTCCACTGCGGCGTACTGGCCGGTGAGGCCGATGCGGGCCCGAACCTGGGCCGGCTCGCGCTCGACGTCGATGCCCTCCACGAACGCCTTGCCGGCAGTGGGGGTGGTCAGGGTGGTCAGGATCTTGACCGCGGTGGTCTTGCCCGCGCCGTTGGGCCCGAGCACCCCGAGGATCGACCCCTGCTCCATCGTCAGGTCGAGCCCGTCGAGCGCCTTGGTCTCGCCGTAGTGTTTGGCCAGGCCCGCCGTCTCGATCGCCAGCATGGCGGCCAAGCTACCGGCGGGTCCGACCGGCTGCGCCCGAGTTTCGTCGCCTCGACCTCACCCAGCCGACCCGTCCATTCCAAATCTGTGCCCGAAAGCGCGGAAAACTGCCCGATCCGCCACAAATTCGGGGATCGGTGGGGGAGAGGGCGGCCGGCGCTAGCGGAGGGTCCGGGTGCGCATGCGGCGGGCTTCGTGGGTCACCAGCCAGCCGGCGGCCAGCACCACGGTGGCGATGATCGCCAGCTCGATGCTGTTCAGGCCGGTGTCGGCCAGCTCCCCTTCGCCGTCCTCGCCCGTGCCGGCCAGCGTGTCGTCGTAGCCCTCGCTCTCCACCACTTCGCACTCGGTGTCGGGCGGCGGGTTGGTCACGGCCAACAACGCGGTCGCGGTCTCGGTCTGGGCGGTGTCGCCAGCCGCGAAGGCCAGCCCACAGCCATCCACCTCGACCCCGGTGAACTGGACCTCGAAGCCGCCGTCGCCGTCGGGAGCGACAGCCTGCAGGTTGCCCAGGTCGCACAAGGTGGTGGGATCACCCTCCTCGAGGGTCTCGATGGAGCCGGCGGCGCCCGGGCACTGGAGCACGAACACGTCGATGGTGAAGCCGGACCCGGTCACGGTCACGTCGTAGGTCCCGGGGCTGTCCACCGAGTAGGTGGCGTCGGCGCCCTCCCCTTCGACGGTGATGTCGTCGCCCGACAGGGCGATCGCAGGGCCCTCGTCCTGGCCCGAGGCCACGCCTGCGTACACGGTGGCCAGCGCCGCGAAGATACCGAGAACGAGCATCGCCCGTAGAAGTCGCTTCATGGAAACTGGAGCTTAGACCGCTGCACAGCAGGCTGCTCGCATCGGGGGCCTCTGCGCCGGGAGAGCGCCACGGCCCCCACGCCGGCCAGCCACGCGATGTCCGCGACCACGATGGCGCTGGCGGTGGCGTTCCATGCGGTGAGTGACCCACCGGCGCCTCCAGGCCCATCGAAGACGGCGATGCTGGGGCCGTCCAGGATCGTCTCCACGGCGTCGAGGTCCCGCAGCCGGGCGATGTCCCCGTCATCGAGGTCGGGCAGGGCCACGATCCAGGAGACGCCAAGGGCTTCGAGATGGGGGCTGACGTCCTGGCCGAAGCGCAGGGCCCTGACCAGGAGCGCAGCAGCCTCCTCCCGGGCGTCGCGCGAGATCCGATCGGTGGCCCCGAGGCCCAGGTCGTGGCGGAACACGACGTCGCCGCCCACGAGGGCCGGGACCGGGTGGTGAGCGCGCCGCCCATCGGCGATCGCCACGTCGAAGTACTGGCTCCAGGGCAACGCGAGGGTGAGCCCCGGATCGGCGTCCACGATCTGGTCGGCGCGCTGCCAGTCCGCGGGTACGGCGTGGTCGGTGGCCGCGCCGTCGAGCCCCCACAGGGACGGCCAAGCCAGTGTCAGGGCCACCCCACCGAGCAGCATCCCGCTGCCGATGCGCACCGGGCGGGGACGGCCGGTGAGGACCAGGTCGAGACCGCGCCCGGCGAGAACCACCACGGCGAAGACCGTGAACACCAGCAGCCGCTGGCCCTCACGTATCGGTGCGAAGACCACCCGCCTGGTGAGCTGGTCGTACGCCGTCTCGATGCCCGGACTGCGGCTCGCCAGCGTGATCCCGAGCCCGACGAGGCCGAGCCCGACGAGCGACCACCGGTGGGGGCCTCCGGCCCAGCGGACCCCAGCCCACGCGAGCACTGCCAGGAGTGCCGCCGCCAGCACCGCCAC
>JBFINV010000161.1:0-5952 GCA_041611015.1 Acidimicrobiales bacterium
CCCCCGGCTGTCGGCGGCCCTCGGCGGCGAGGTGGAGATCTGGGCCAAGCGGGAGGACTGCAACAGCGGCATCGCCTTCGGCGGCAACAAGGTCCGCAAGCTGGAGTATCTGGCCGCGGAGGCCATCGCCCAGGGCTGTGACACCCTGGTGTCGATCGGCGGCATCCAGTCCAATCACACCCGCCAGGTCACCGGGGTGGCCTGTCACCTGGGGATGAAGGCCGTGACCGTGCAGGAGGGGTGGGTCGACTACAACGACATGTGTTACGACAAGGTCGGCAACATCCAGCTGACCCGGATCATGGGCGGCGACCCCCGGGTGGACCCGGCCGGGTTCGACATCGGCATCCGGGACAGCTGGCAGCGGGCCCTCGACTCGGTGGTGGCCGAGGGCGGCACGCCCTACCCCATCCCCGCCGGCGCGTCGGACCATCCCCTCGGTGGGCTGGGGTTCGCCAACTGGGCCCGGGAGGTGGCGGCTCAGGAGGCCGAGCGGGAGGTGTTCTTCGACCACGTGATCGTGTGCACGGTGACCGGGTCCACCCACGCGGGGATGGTCGCCGGGTTCGCGCTCGAGGATCGGGACGACCGGCGGGTGATCGGCATCGACGCCTCCGGCACCCTGGACCAGACCGTCGACCAGGTGCGGCGGATCGCCACCCAGACCGCTGAGGCGATCGGCGTGGACCGAGAGCTACGGGACGACGAGATCACCGTGGTGCCCGGCTACGAGGGCCCGGCCTACGGCCTGCCCGACGCTGGCACCGTCGAGGCCATCCATCTGGCCGCCCGCCAGGAGGGCATGCTCACCGACCCGGTGTACGAGGGGAAGTCGATGGCGGGCCTGATCGGCATGATCCGCTCCGGAGAGATCCCTGCGGGCTCCACCGTTCTGTACGCCCACCTGGGCGGCCAGCCCGCGCTCCCCGCCTACGCCGGGACCCCCGGCCTCGGCTCCCCCGAACGCGAGCTGAGCCACTGAGGGCGGATGCGAGCGCGCCGGCTTCGGAGCTCAGCGCAGGTCCCGAGCAGCGCGCTGGCGGTCCCACGCAGCTGTCCGCTCGGTGTCCTCGTACACCTCCCAGCGTCGCAGTCGGCCCCAGCGGATCTCGAGGAAGCTCACGAGGCGGTTCGTGTAGTTCTCGACGTGATCGGCTGGCAGCGCGTCCACGGCTCGGATCGCGACCCGTGTGTTCCACGGTGGGCCGTTCACCAGCATGTCCTCGATCCGATACTGGAGACCCTCGGCGGCGAACTGCCGAGCGAAGGCCTCGCACTCGGCCCGTCCCCGGTGGGTGACGTGCGGCTCCGCGCCTTGTTCGGCCGGACGGAACATCGTCGCCCAGGAGTTGTCGCCCGGGAAGACCAGCTCGGCGTCGGGGTGTGCCAGGCGCAGCACGAAGCCCGGGTCACCCGCGTTCAGCCGCTCGATCGCGTGGCGTAGGACGGCGCGAACCGCAGCCTTGTACATCGACGGCGACCTTATCGAGACCGGTTTCGCCGACGCATGCCCCATCGAGACCGTCGCCCTCGAAGTCGCCTCCACCAACGAGACCCTGCGAGTCGCGACGGCCGAGGTGTTCACCTCCTGGATCGACGGGTTGGCCGCCTGGCTGCAGGACCACGGCGTCGCCGAGGAGGCAGCCTCCGGCCTCGCCACCGTCGTCCTCAGCTCGCTCGAGGGTGCGTTCGTACTGGCTCGATCGACCCGCTCGACCGGCCCCATCCACCAGTGCGGTCGGGCGATGGCCCAGCTGGCGGCCGCGAGCACGACGGGACGTGAGCCGCTCGTGTGAGAATGCCGGCGTGGCCGGCTCGCCGAGGTTCCGTGGATCCATCCCGTACGTCTTCTGCGCCGATGCCGGCGCGGTCGCGGACTGGTGCGTCGAGGTCCTGGGCTTCGAGGAGCGCGAGCGCTGGAGCGACGATGCGGGCGTGGTGCGCAACGTCGAGCTGATCGTCGGCGACTCCGAGCTGTGGTTGGACGGCCCGGTCCCTGACTGGCATGCGACAACCGCAGGCCTGGGTAGCTGGGTCGGGTTTCTCGTCGACGACGTCGACGCTCACTACGAACGCCTCTGCGACCGAGGCATCGCCCTCGACCCACCCCGCACCCGCGCCCACCGCGTCCGCGAGATCACTGTCGAGGACCCCGAGGGTCACGCCTGGGGACTCGTCCAGCGCCTCGGCTGAAGCGCATGCCGATCCTACTGCACGACCCGATCCTCGCCTGGGGGGCCGAACACTCCGGTGACCCGGCGGTCCGGGTCGGCGATCGCACCCTCTCCTACGGCGAGCTGCTCGAGCGCAGCGAGCAGACGGCCCGGGCGCTGGCGGCCCGCGAGCTGGGGCCGGGGTCGCTGGTGGCGGTTTGCCTCCCTCCTGGCGTCGACCTGATCGTCGCGCTCCTGGGCGTGCTGCGGTCCGGGGCGGCGTACCTGCCGCTGGATCCGTCCGACCCGCCAGCCCGGCGGACCACCGCGGCCAGCGAGCTGGGAGCGGCGGCCCTCATCGGGCACGAGGACCTCGGCCTGCCTGCCCTGACCCCGGCGACGTTCGCGGCCGAGACCGGCGCCGAGCCCGTCCGGCTCACCGATCCCGACGCCCTCGCCTACGTGATCACCACCTCGGGCACCACCGGCCGGCCCAAGGGGGTGATGGTCCCGCACCGGTGCGCGGTGGCGCTGTTCGACGCCATGGGGGACCACGTGGAGGCAGGGCCCGGTGACGTCTGGCTGTCCATGACCAGCCCCGCGTTCGACATCTCGGTGTTCGAGCTCTTCTGGACCCTGGGGCGAGGGGTGCTGGTGGATCTGGCCGACACCTCCCCGGCGGCGCTCTTCTCCACCCCGCTGGCCCGGGAGGACCACGACATCACGCACTTCCAGGCCACCCCCACCCTTCTGTCCGGGCTGTTGATGGATGCGGCCACCCGGCGCGGCATCGCTTGCCTCCGGCACCTGACCAGCACCGGTGAGGCCCTGCCCCTCACGCTGGCCCGGGAGCTGCGTGACCTGGTGCCGGGCCGGCTCCTCAACGCCTACGGACCCACCGAGGCCACCATCTGGGCCACCGTCGACCGCATCGACCGGCCCGTGGAGCCGCCCGTGACCATCGGGCGGCCGCTGCGGGGCCAGCGGGTGCACGTCCTCGATCCGAGCGGGGCGCCGGTCGGCGACGGCGAAGAGGGCGAGCTGGCCATCGGTGGCTCGGGGGTGACCCTGGGCTACCTGGGCCAGCCCGAGCTGACGGCCGACCGGTTCGTCGCCGACCCGTGGTCCGAGGACCCGGCCGCCCGCCTGTACCGGACCGGCGACCTGGGCCACGTGCTGGCCGACGGCCGGGTGGTGTGCCGGGGCCGCACCGACCGCCAGATCAAGCTGCGGGGGCACCGCATCGAGCTGGACGAGGTCGAGCACGCGCTCCTGGCGCTCCCGGACGTGGACGCCGGCGCGGTCGTGGTCGTCGGCGACGAGGACAGCCGGCGGATCGTGGCGGCCGCCGTCGGCCCGGGCCACGGCGCGGACGTGCGCCGCCGGCTGGCCGAGGTGCTGCCCCCACCAGCGGTGCCCAGCGAGGTGCGCCTGGTGGCCGACCTCCCCCGGAGCAGCAGCGGAAAGGTGGACCGGCGGGCCCTCAGCTCGACCTGGTGAGGCCCTCGACGTAGTCGGCCAGGGTGGCGGCCTCGAAGATCAGCTCGAGGGGGACGTCGGGTCCCACCAGCTCCCGCACCCGGGCGGTGACGCGGATGGCCGCCAGCGAGTGCCCGCCCAGGGCCAGGAAGTCGCTGTCGGGGCCGACGTCAGAGATCCCGAGGACCTCGGCCCAGATGGCTGCGACAGCCTCCATGAGGCCCGCCCCGGTCATGGTCACGAGCGCCATGGTAACCACGGGGGTGGCTCGCCTGTACGGTTGCTCGCCATGACGGCGCCGGTGGATCACGACGTCGCAGTCGAGCGGGTGCGGCAGCTGCGGGCCAGCCTGGATCATCCCGTCCTCGACGGCGACGGCCACGTCATCGAGAACTTCCCGCTCTTCGCGGCGACGGTGGATCGGCTGTTCGGGCTGGAGGCGCTGGAGCGGATGGTCACCCACCTGCAGGCCGATCCCATGGTGAGCATGGGCCGGGCGTCGTCGGGGGACCCGCGGGGCCCGTGGTGGGGGGTGCCCAACGACGCCGCCGACGTGGCCACCGCGGCCATCCCCTCGATGCTCGCCGGACGCATGGAGGAGCTGGGCCTCGACTTCACGGTGCTCTACCCCACCCTGGGGCTGGGGTTCCCCACCATCCGCGACGACGAGGTCCGCCAGATGGCGTGCCGCAGCCTCAACGTGATGATGGCCGAGCTGTGCCGGCCCCACGCCGACCGCATGACCCCGGTGGCCACCATCCCCATGCACACCCCGGACGAGGCCCTCGAGGAGCTGCGCTTCGCGGTCGGCGAGATGGGGACCAAGGTGGTGGTGATCACCCCGGGCGTGGCCCGACCGCTGGCGGACCATCCCGACGCCTTCCCCGCAGCGCACCGCATCGACCGCTACGGGCTGGACTCGGACTTCGACTACGACCCGGTGTGGCAGTTCGCCTGCGATCACCGGCTGCCGGTGTCGGCCCACGGCGGGGTCGGCTACCGCTACCTGCCGCCGGGGCACGGGTCGTCCACCAACTACGTGGCCAACCACGTGCTGGGCCATGCCTCGCTGCAGATCGAGCTGGCCAAGTCGCTGGTGCTGGGCGGGGTGTACCACCGGTTCCCGTCGCTGCACCTCGCGTATCTGGAAGGCGGGGCCGGGTGGGCAGTGGACCTGATGCACAGCCTGGTGGAGCACTTCGAGAAGCGGGGCCCCGAGGGCATCGCCCAGCTCGACCCCCGGGAGCTGAACGTGGAGGCGCTGAGCGACGCCTTCCGCTCGGCAGGCATGCCCCCCACCCACCCGGGGGTGGGGATGATGGCCCTGGGCGAGGCCCCCGAAGGCGGGGGCGACGAGTTCGCCGCAGCCGGGTTCAGCAGCGAGGACGAGATCGTCGAGCTGTTCGCCACCCGGTTCTTCCTGGGGTGTGAGGGCGACGACCGCAGCGTGCGCCGGGCCTACGACACCGTGGGCAACGAGGGCGGGGTGCGGCTGACGGCGTTCTTCTCCTCCGACATCGGCCACTGGGACGTACCCCGGCTGGCCCCGCTGCTGCTGCACAGCCGGATCCTGGTCGACGACGGCGCCATCACCGAGGACGACTACCGGGACTTCGTGTTCTCGGGGGCGGTGCGCTACCACGCCGGCGCCAACCCCGACTTCTTCGCCGGCACCGCGGTGGAGGCCGCCGTCGCGGCCGAGCTGGAGCGACAGTCCGGTCGGCCCTGACAGCTCCGCGCCTCCACGACACAACCCCAAATTTGTGCCCAGATGCGCGGAAAACTGCCCGATCCGCCACAGATTTGGGGAAACGGGCCGGTGACAGCAGCCCCCGCCGGGCCCCCCCAGGGCCCCCCGCATCCCCGCAATCCCAAACCTGTGCCCCAGAACGCAGAAAACTGCCCGATCCGCCACAGATTTGGGGTCTGGTCGGAGACCGGGCGTGGGTGTCCCACGAGGGGTGTCAGCTCGTCGGCGCCGAGAGCGCCGTCAATGCTCCGAGGAAGCGGTCGGCGACAGCCTCGGCCCGGGCGGGCGAGAGCGCAGCGTGGCTGTGCTCGAGCTCCAGCATGACCTCGCCGTTCACGTCCCAGTAGCGGAAGGTGATCCCGCCGATGCGGTTGCCCCGGGCGGGTGGCAGCCGCACGGGGAAGCGGCTGGTCACCGCGCTGAACGACACCAGGAGTCGCTCGTCCACCCTGAACGGGAGGCCCCGACGGCGGGCCCCAGCGGTGAGGACCCGCAGCGGCAGGTGCCGGGTGCGCTGTGCCTGCCGGAGCGCGGCGCCGGCGGCACCCGGGTCGGCCAGGTCCGGGGTGA
>JBFINV010000162.1:0-5926 GCA_041611015.1 Acidimicrobiales bacterium
CAACGTCCTGGCCGGCTCCCCGGCCCACGGCGCCGACCTGCGCAAGGGTGACATCATCACCGCCATCGACCACACACCGGTGCTCTCGATGAGCGAGCTCATCCTCGAGCTGCGAAAGCACCCGCCCGGCGACTCGATATCAGTGTCCCTGCTGCGCTCCGAGCAGGCCCGTGAGGTGCAGCTGGAGCTGGCGGTCCGGGCCGTCCGCGACACCGCCTGAGCCGCCCGCCGGGCCGCTCCGATCAGCGGCGGCGGAGCCGGCGCACGACCAGTGCCACCCCCACCGCAGCCGCGGCCGCGACGACGCCCGCAGCGCCGAGCGCCAGCTGCTGGCGGCGCTTGGCGTTCATGGTGGCCCAGGGCCTGGCCGGGGTGCCCTCGACGTAGGCCTGCTCGTTGGTGAGCTTCGGCTCCCAGCCCGCGCCGCGGAGCCGGTCGTTTGCCACCACCCAGGGGTGCATGGTGTAGGCAGTGATGCCCGGCGGAGTCGGCGCCAACCGATGGCGCCAGCGGAACCGACCCACCTCCTCGGCCGCCTCCTCGGGTAGCCGCACCCGGGGGACCCGACCCGACAGCACCCGCCAGGTCTCGCCGTCGACCGCGCCGTCCGGAGCCACGTTGTAGGGCCCCGACATGTCGCTGGTGGCCGCCAACACGACCGCCGAGGCCAGATCGTCGAGGTGCAGGAACTGCATGGGCGGGTCCAGCTGGGCGGCGTCGATGACCTCGGCGGCCCGCAAGCTCCGGGCGACCCAGCTGACCTCGCCCTCGGCGAGCGCCGTGGCCGGCCGGAGGACGACCACGACGCTGCCGGGATGATCGTGGCGCCATTCCTCGGCGAGGCGTTCGATCTCGGCCTTGGCCACGCCGAACGAGAACTCCGGGTTGGGGTTCACGGGAGCGTCCTCGGTGAGCGGGACCGGGTTGGTGGGCCAGGCGCCGTAGACCATGGCGCTCGACAGCAGGACCACACGCTCCACCCCGGCGCTGCCAGCAGCCTCCAGGACCCGGCGGGCCCCGTCGACCTCGACATCGGCGGGGTCCAGGCCGTCGGCGCGGGGGCTGAACGACGACGCCAGGTGGACCACGGTGTCGGCCCCCTCGAGGAGCGGCTTTAGGTCCTGGGTGCGCAGGTCGACCCGGTGCTCGACCACGTCGGCGCGCCCCCAGCGCCTGGTCTTGACATCCAGCCCGACCACGTGCTCCACGTCGTCGCGCGCCGCGAGCAGGTCGCACACGCGCCGACCGACCGAGCCCGCTGAACCAGTGACGACGACGCTTCCCATCAGTCCCCTTCGGGTGTAGCTGCAGCGACTCGCTCCGAACCGACGCGGCAGCGGGCCCTTCGGACGAGCAGAACTCTGGGTCTTGGGGAACGATACCGCCACCCGGAACCGACACGGCGGGAGGCCCGGCTGGTCCGGCAGCGGGCACGGCTCGGGCCCGGGGAATCATCGCCGACCGCAAATACGATGGGGACCATGGACGAGTCGGATCCGCCCGAGCGCCCCTTCGGCGGGCTGCCGTTCTTCGGCGACCTGTCGTCGCTGTTCGGCGGCATGGCCGACGGCGGGTGGGGAGCGGCCCGCCAGCTCGCGTTCGCCATCGCCACCGAGGGTCGGTCCGAGCCCAACGTCGACCCCGCAGCCCGCATCGAGATCGAGCAGCTGGCCCGGGTCGCCGAGCTGCAGGCCACGGCCGCCTCGGGACTGACCCCTGGCGGCGGCAGCCTCCAGGTGATCGCCGTGACCCGCACCCAGTGGGCCGACCGCTCGTTGGGGGCGTACAAGCCGGTGTTCGAACGGCTCAGCGAAGCGCTCGGCAACGCGCCGGACCCCGACCCCGACGAGCTCGGAGGGGACCCGACCCAGGCCCTGTTCGGCCAGATGATGGCCATGCTCGGTCCGATGGTCTTGAGCATGACCGCGGGGTCGATGGTGGGGCACCTGGCCCAGCGGTCGCTCGGTCAGTACGACATCCCGGTGCCCCGCCCCGGCGCCGAGATCATGATCGTGCCCGCCAACATCGACGCCTTCGGCGAGGAGTGGAGTCTCGATCCCCGCGACCTGCGCCTGTGGGTGTGCCTGCACGAGATCACCCACCACCTGGTGCTGGGCGTGCCCCACGTGGGCCGCACCCTCACCGATCTGCTGTTGCAGTATGCGGGCGGGTTCCGGGCCGATCCCGGCGCCCTCGAGGAACGGCTGTCGAGCATCGACGTGCACGACGCCGAGGCCCTGGCCCAGCTCCAGGCCACCCTGGGCGACCCCGAGGTGCTGCTCGGCGCCATCCAGTCGCCCGAGCAGCAGGCGCTGCTACCCCGCTTGCATGCGCTCACCGCCGTGGTGGCCGGCGTGGTCGATCACACCATGGATCAGGTGGGTGAGCATTTGCTGGGTTCGTACGGCCAGCTCACCGAGGCCCTGCGGCGCCACCGGGTCGAGGCCGACCCGTCGGACCGGTTCATCGAGCGCATGCTCGGCCTCGAGCTGACCCAGGCTCAGTTCGACCGGGGCGCGGCGTTCGTCGACGGGGTGGTGGAGCGGGCCGGCCCCGAGGCCCTGGGCCGGCTCTGGGAGGACGAGCAGATGCTCCCCACCCCCAGCGAGGTCGACGCCCCCGGCCTCTGGCTGGCCCGCATCGAGCTGTTTTGAACCGCAATCGCGGCTTCGGCCCGCCTTGTCTGGATCTGTGAGAACAATTCTCGGCGAATTTGTTCTCACAGATCCGCGCGCCGTTGCGAACTTCTTCTCACAGATCCGGGCGGTTGGTGGGGTCGTCGGGGTCGATGAACAGGACGGCGGTCGGTTCACCAGCCGGCGCCGGCTGGGGGGCCGACACCTCGGTCTCGTCGCCGCTGTCGGCCGGTGCTACCTCGGTCTCGTCCGTGGGCTGGAGCGGTTGGTGCACCGGGGGTTCCACCACCATCGGCGTGCCGTCGTTTGGGCGTGAGCCGACGAAGAACGAGAACGCAGCGGCGCCTGCGGCCAGCGCCAGCAGGAAGAAGCCCAGGCGCGCCGGGATGCTGAACAGCACCGGGACCAGGGCCCCGAACACCCACAAGAGCTGGAACCGGGTCTCGAAGCGGGCGAAGGTGCGGCCGTAGTTGGCGTCGGGAGCGTCGCGCTGCACGATCGAGTCGAACGACAGCTTGCCCGAGCTGACCCCCACACCGACCACGAACCCCACGAACACCGCTCCAGACAGCCCACCGGTCCACACCCCCAACAGCGCGGTGGTGGCGATCAGCAACAGCGAGCCCAGCAGCAGCCGCTCCTCGTGGACCCGCTCGCGCAGGCGCGGCGCCAGCAGCGACCCCGTGAGGTTCCCCATCACGGTGGCCCCGACGACCACCGCCAGGCGGAACGCCGAGGTGCCGCTGGCCCCCAGCTCGACGCCGAGAAGCTCCTCGTGCAGCCGTGAGCCCAGCGCGCTGCCCGCGCCCGAGAGGTCGATGTCGTCGGTACCGCCCCGGTAGGCGAAGGCCACCAGGAAGGTGAAGAAGCCGATGATCCCCCGGAGCACCCCTGTCGCCGAGGCTGCGAGGACGATGCCCCCGCTGCGCAGCTCCCGCCGTTCCATCTCGCCGGGCGGGTCCGCGGCCACGGCCACCCGGGGTAGTCGGGTGGCGGCGACGAACGCGCCCGCGAAGGAGACCGCGGCCAAGGCCACGGACCAACCTGGCCCGCCGATCAGCTGGAGGAGCGCAGCGGGCGCGGCGCCGGCGAACCCCGCCACCCCGCCGAGCAGGGCCAGCCGCGCGTTGCGCATCACCAGCTCGTCGTGGGTCTTGACCGTGGTGGGGACGATGGCCGCCTTGGCAACCGCGTAGCCCTTCTGCAGCACCAGCATCCCGAACGCCAGCGGGAACAGGAGCAGGTTGTCGAGGTTGTTGATCATCAGCACCGCGAAGAAGGCCCGCAGCGCAGAGATGATGATCACCATCGCCCGGCGCCCGCCCTTGGCCCGGTCGAGCGCGGGACCGATGAGGGGGCTGACCAGCGCGAACGGGGCGATGGTCAGAGCCAGGTAGAGGCCCACCCGCCAGCGGGCCGCGCTGGGGTCGATCGAGAAGAACAGCGATCCGGCCAACGCCACCGCCACCATGGCGTCGCCGGCGGCGGAGAGGGCGTGCACCCGGGCGAGCCGCACGAACGGCGAGACCGTGAAGGCGCCCTTCTCGGAGCTGGCTCTCGGCCCCTCCAAGCGGGGCCGCGAGGGCTTGGCGAGCGGCCTCCAGCTGGTGCCACCGCCTCGCTCGTTCATGGCGAGATCCTAGGCCCGGCAACCCGCAGGCAGGGTGCGCCCCGAGCCCTCAGGAGCGCACGTACTTGTAGCCCAGACCGCGGATGGTGAGGATGCGCTCGGGGTTCGACGGGTCGGTCTCCACCTTCGACCGCAGACGCTTGATGTGAACGTCGAGGGTCTTGGTGTCGCCGACGTAGTCGCTGCCCCACACCCGGTCGATCAGGACGTCGCGGGTCAGCACCCGGCCCGCGTTCTCGATCAGCAGGGTCAGCAGGTCGAACTCCTTGAGCGGTAGGTCGACCCCCTGGCCCCGGACGGTCACCTCGTGGCGATCGGTGTCCACCCGCACGTCGCCCACCTCGAGCACGAGCCCCTGCCGGGCGGCCTCGGTGTCGCCGGTCCAGATCGACCGCCGCAACAGCGAGCGCATCCGGGCCACCAGCTCCCGCAGCCGGTAGGGCTTGGTGACGTAGTCGTCGGCGCCCACCTCCAGGCCGACCACGGTGTCGATCTCCTCTCCCTTGGCGGTCACCATGATGATCGGGACCTTGGAACGGGACCGGATCTCGCGGCAGACGTCGAGGCCCGAGATCTTCGGGAGCATGACGTCGAGCAGCACCAGGTCCGGCTCGACGGCCTCGAACCGCTCGAGCGCCTCGCGGCCGTCGCGGGCCACCTCCACCACGAAGCCCTCGCGCTGCAGGCCCACCCGCAAGGCCTCCACGAACGATTCCTCGTCCTCGACGATCAGGATCCTGGCCGCTTCGGTCACCGGACGCTCACCTCGACGTGGGGGTACCGCCCTCAGTGGACGGCATCTCCGGGATCTCGGCGGGGTTCCCTGCCGGGTCGAGCGCGGGCAGCTCGACGGTGAAGGTGCTGCCCTCGCCCTCGGTGGAGTCGACCGAGATCCGACCGCCGTGATTGGCCACGACGTGGCGGACGATCGCCAGACCCAGCCCGGTGCCTCCGCTTGCCCGGCTGCGCCCCCGATCGACCCGGTAGAACCGCTCGAAGATCCGATCGAGGTCCTTGCGGGGCACCCCGATCCCGCTGTCCTGGACCACCAGCTCGACGTTCTCACCGGTACGCCGTGCTCTGACCGACACCTGACCGCCGCCGGAGCCTGTGTACTTGACCCCGTTGTCGAGGAGGTTGAACACCGCCGACGTGAGCTGCAGGCCGTCCCCGTGCACCAGCAGGTCCCGCTCGGGCATGCTGACGCCGATGGCCACGCCTTGCTGCTCGGCCGCAGCCCGGACCCGATCGTGGGCGGCGCCGATCACGTGCTGGAGCACCACCGGCCCGAACTCCTCGTCTGAGCCGTGCTCGATCCGGCTGAGCTGGAGCAGGTCGTCGACGGTGTGGGCCAACCGGGCGGCCTCGTCGTTGAGGCGGCCCGCGAGATTGGCGACCACTTCGGGATCGTGCTCGTCGGCGAGGGTCTCGGCCAGCAGCGACATGGCGCCGATGGGGGTGCGCAGCTCGTGGCTGATGTTGGCCACGAAGTCGCGGCGGATGGCGTTGAGGCGCTCCTGCTCGGTGACGTCGTCGATCAGCACCACCGCACCGAGACCGACCCCGTTCTCGGTGATGGGGTTGGCCACCACGTAGAGGGTGCGGCGAGGGGGTCCGTAGACCTGCACCTCGCGCTCCGTGGACCCGGTGTCCGGCGCCA
>JBFINV010000163.1:0-5916 GCA_041611015.1 Acidimicrobiales bacterium
GGGAGGCGGCCTCGGAGTTGGGCTCGGTGCCGCAGCTGGCGACGCCGAACAGAACTGCGGCGCACGAGATCGCTCTCGCTCGGCGCCTGCCGCCGGTGGCTCTCGCCATCACCTCAGTTCTAGCGGCTGGACCTCTCCACCAGTCGTCACCCCCGACACCTGGCGCCGACCGGACGGGTGGGGGGAACTGCCGTACTGTCGGTCGGGCGGACCTCTCGACGGCGTCGGGCGCCGGTCACGCCGCAGTGGCGGTGGCGGGAGGGGGGCTGGTGGCGGTGGCCGCGGGCGGGGCCTGGCGGTCCCGCCGAGCCGTCGTCGCCGGGCTGAGCATCGCCTGGGTCGCCCTGATCCTGGCCTGTGTCACCCTCCTGGTGGCGCTGTGGCGGGTGGACCTGTCGCTCGCCTACGTCGCCGACTCCACCGGCCGGGACACCGACGGGATCTACCGGCTGGCGGCGCTGTGGGGCGGCATGGACGGCTCGCTGCTGTTCTGGACCACGCTCCAGCTTTCCTGTTCTCGGCGGCGGGGGTCGACCTCACCCGCTCCGGCGGTACGCGGGGTTCCCGAGCGCCCGAAGAACCGCATGACCCGATCTGTGAGAACAAATTCCTCTCGAATTTGTTCTCACAGATCCTTCACGGCGTCCGGCGCAGCGGCCGGGTCAGGCACGTGGGCCCGCCGTCGCCTTTGAGGCTGATCTCGCTGCCGTCGTAGGTCTCCACCCGGCAGCCCGCGGCCTCGAGGCGGGCCCGCGTGATCGGGTTGCCCTCGAGCGCCAGGACGTGGCGGGGTCCGAGGGCCAGCACGTTGGTGCCCTGGCTGGCCAGCTCCTCGTCGGGGACCTCCACCAGCTCCACCGTCCGATCGGCGAGCAGCTCGTAGAGCGCCACCGGGAGCATTCGCGGGTACACGACTGCGAGGTCGTGGTCCAGCATCGAGATGAACGACATCAGGTGCAGGACGTCGCCGGGACCGTGCCAGTAGGGGAGGTCGACCGCCACCAGCTCGACCCCGGCCGGCTCGACCAGCCGCCCGATGGCGGCGACGGCGGGGGCGTTGGTGCGAAATCCCCGGCCCACGACCAAGGTGGTGGGGTCGAGCCACACGCAGTCGCCGCCCTCGGCCTGGGCGTCGGGGTCGTCGAGGCCAGGCAGCACCGGGATCCCGTGCCGGGCGAGCGCGGCCGCCAGGGCCGGACCCTCACCGCGGCGCTGGGGCTTGCCGGTTCTCAGGGGGATCACACCGTCCGGGATCACGAGCGCGCAGTCGTGGGTGTAGATCGAGTCGAGCCCGGTGTGCTCGGCGGGCCCGATCACGATCACCTCCGCGCCGGCTCGCTCGAGGATCGAGACCAGCTGCCGGTGCTGGGCCTCGGCGGCGTCGAGATCGAGGGGCTGGTGCCAACCCAGCTCCTGCCACTCCCCGGGCGGCGAGTGGGCGATCGCGGCCGACGGGGGCTTGACCGCCACCAACCGCAACGGGTCCACCATGGTCTGGGGGCCCAGGGGGGGCGCGATTTCAGGCATCGGCCCGCCAGTCGAGGAGGAGCAGGGCCACGGTACGGGCGGCGTCGAGGATCTCGCTGACCCGGACGTGCTCGGTGACGGTGTGGGCGTGGGCCACGTCGCCGGGCCCGTAGAGGACCGCGGGCATCCCGGCGTCGTTGGTGAAGAGCCGCAGATCCGACCCGTACGTCACCCCGTGGACGCCGGCCTCGGCGCCGGTGGCCGCCTGGTGGGCCGAAGCGAGGCGGGCCAGCAGGGTGCCGTCGAGGTCGGTGGCCGCGGACTCGAACTGCCCCTCGAACCACTCGACGGTGGGCGGGTGCTCGGCCAGCCACGGATCGGCGAGCGCTGCGACCTGGATGGCCTGCTCGAAACCGGCCCGAGCGGCGTCGAGCTCCTCGCCGGGGAAGATCCCGTAGCGACCCTCGGCCACCAACCCCTCGGGCACCGTGGAGGGCCAGTCGCCGGCCCGGACCGTTCCGATGGAGAGCGGCGCCGCCAGGACGTCGTCGGCGAAGAGTGGATGGTGGAAGTCTCGATGGCGGTCGGCCTCCAGCTGCTGCAGCGCCTGATACAGGGGCCATAGCTTCTCAAGGGCGCTGACGCCCTCCTGGCGCATGGCCCCGTGCGCGGCCAGGCCGGGCACGTGCAGCCGGAACGAGCAGGCGCCACAGCCGACCGGGCACATGGCGAGCTTCGTGGGCTCCAGGATCACGGCCGCGTCGGCCCGATACCCGCGAACGACGGTGGCCAGGGTGCCCACCCCGCCGGTCTCCTCGCCGATGACGCTCTCGATCACCACCTCGGCGTCGGGCGTGACCCCGGCTCGCTGCAGCGCCGCCACCGCGACGATGGCGGCGACCAGCCCGCCCTTCATGTCACAGCTACCACGGCCCCACAGCACGTCGTCGTGGACCTCGCCCGCCCAGGCACCGTGGGGGAAGTCGCCCTCCCGCCCAGGCGGGACCACGTCGATGTGGCCGTTCAGGATCACCGACCCGCCGCCGGGCCGGCCGCCCCAACGACCCACCACGACCGGGCGCTCGCCCAGCGGGAGCCCGTCGTCGCAGAACGAGCGGTGGCCGGCCAGCTCCTCCCGGGTGGGGCACCACTGATCGACCGAGAACCCCAGGTCGGCCAGAGTCCCGGCCACGACGCGCTGGGCCGCGGCCTCCTCACCGGTGACGCTCGGGATGGCCACCAGCTCCTGGACCAGGCCCACCGCGTCCGCGGTGAGCTCGCTCACCGCGCGGTCGATCCCCTCGACGATCTCGGTCACGCTAGGAGTCTGCCCCATCCGCCAGCCGGCGGCGCATGGCCACCCGGGGGGCCACGTCGAGCCCTCTGGTTCGCTCGGCGGACCTGATCGCCGCCAGCTCCGGCCCCAGCTCGGCGTCGTCGAGATCCTCGTAGCCCAACCGCGCGTAGTACGGCCCGTTCCACGGCACATCGGCGTACGTCGTGAGCGTGACCGCGCCCAGCCCCTGGTCGTGGGCCCACCGGTGGACCTGCTCGATGAGGTCCCGACCGATGGCGTGGCCCGCCTCCGCGGGGATCACGCTGACCTGGTCCAGGTGGCCCTCGCCGTCGACGATCGACGCCAGCGCGTAGCCCATCACCCGGTGGCGTTCGGCGACCCAGGCCCGGCCCTCGGTCACGCGGCGGGTCAGCTCCTCGGGCGACGGCAGCGGGTCGTCGGCCACCTGGTCGAGCCCGATGTCACGGAACCGGCGCCCCGCGTCCCGCTCGACCTCACGCATCGCCTCCACGTCGGCCTCGGTTGCGGGACGGATCCTCCAGCGCACTCGGCCCACCGTAGGCTCGGGCTCGCCGAGCTGGAAAAGCACCCGGCCGCCGCTCGGCGGACAACGCGACGGAGCGCCATCGCAGGAGGGGGGTGCGATGGCGCTCCGTTTGGGTCTGGAACAGCCGTTGCGATGGTTGGAGGATCCGCCTCAAGCGAGCTGCTCACCCTTCACACGCATCATCGCGCCGATCGGTTCCCGCTGCGCAAGGTTTTCTCGTTCCTGGGCAGGGTTTTTTCGACAGGGCCCTGCCGCTTGGTCAGACCGGCGGTTGGTCAGACCGGTCGGGTGACGATGGTGGAGAAGCACATCTCGTCGTCGGTGCCGTCGGCCCAGAAGACGTACGCCGGCTCCAGCTCCGGGTCCCGCCGCGATCGGTCCCAGGAGCACTCGATGCGCACCCAGTCACCCGGCTCGAGGACGATCTCGTCGGCCGGGATGTAGTTGTACTGCCAGTCGAAGTCCCACTCCGGGATGTCGAGCAGGATCCGCTCGTCCGGGGTGTCGGGATTGAGCGTCATCCGGAAGGTCTTGCCCAGCTCGTGCTCGTGGCCGAGAACCGACACGATGCGGCCGAAGCCCCGCACCGGCGCGTCGCAGCGACCCTCGGCGATCCCGTCGGTCATGTGCGCGAAGTCCTCGGGCTCGTAGCCGCAGACGCCCAGGATCCAGTCCGCCTGCACCCCCTCGGGGCCGTAACGGGCCAGGGCCCGGTCCATGGCGGCGGCCCGGTCACACAGCGGGCCGGACTCGTCGGTCGTGCAGGGGATCTCGGCCGGGGCCACGTACTCGGTCACCTCGATCTCATCGACATCGCCGCCCTCGGCCCACTTCAGCCGCAGGGCCGAGCGGTCGGCCGGGGCCTCGACGTCGAAGTGGTAGTGGATCTGCACCACGATGAAGTCGCCGGCCCCCATCCGTAGCCCGTTCCCGGACCCGAACCTGCTCGGGAGCTGCCCGGGGGCCCAGCCCAGGAAGATCTCGTCGTTGCCCAGGCGGGAGCCCCCGAAGCAGCTCCAGCCCGGCTGGTCGTCCTCGGCCTCGAGTGCCGCGATGCCACTGCGGCGGCTGCCCGGGATGAGGTAGCCGATGGCGTGGTGCACCACCTCGGTCTGGTCCGGCACGAACTCGAAGGCCTCGATGAACGCGTCCTCGTCGAGAGCGGGGTCATAGACCAGGCACCGGTACTCGTCGGGCTGGCCCAGCGAGCCGTCATAGCCGACCTCGGGAGCCAGATCCACGTCATGGTCGGTCAGGCGAACCCCGGTCGGCGGGGCCATCTCGGTGTCCGGCTCGATGTCGAGCGGGGCCCCGGCCTCGACCCAGGCCGCCACCGCGGCGATCTCCTCCTCGGTGAGGCTCCAGTCGTCGACGAAGGCCACGCTCAGGTCCGAGGCCGGCCACGGGGGCATGACCCCGAGGCTGACGTTCGTGGCGATGTCGAGGGCGGCGTCGGCCACGTGCTGGGCGGTGTCGAAGCGCACCGTCGGGGTGCCGGGGCCGGCGCCGGTGTGGCAGCGGGCGCAGGTGCCGGCCACGATCGGCTGGATCGACTCGGCGAAGGACACCTCGGGGGCCGGCGTCGGGGTGGGAGCCGGGGTGGCCGTGGGCTCGGCGCCGGCGACTGTGGGCCCCGTGGTGGGCACGGCCTGCGGCTCGCTCTCGCCGCCGGCGCAGGCCGCCAACACCAGGGTCAGCGCCACTGCGCCCGCCAGCCGGGCCAGCCTCGTCGCGGCAGGCCGCCGCTCCCCGATCACCCTGCCAACCGTAGGGCCCTCACCGGACCAGATCGAGCGGGTAGTCGCTCAGCAGCACCGGCGGGCCGTCGGTGACCAGGTACTGGTTCTCCAGCTTGACGCCCTCGCCGCCGTCTCGGGAGGCCACGTAGCTCTCGGCCGTCAGCACCATTCCGGGCTCGAGCACCCCGTCGAAGCCCCACTCCTCCCAGGACGCGGGGAAGTAGATGTCGGGGTACTCGTCGCACTGCCCCACCCCGTGGAACAGGACCGAGTAGCGGCGGTACTGCTCCAGGGGCGGGAACCAGGCGTCGAACGTGAGCTCACGGAAGGTCCGTCCCGCTGTGAGCAGCTCGGCGTTGCGCTCCACCATCTCCACCGCCAGCTCGTGTACGTGGCGCTGATGTGGGGTGGGGGTCCGGTCGCCGGCGACCCAGGTGCGGGAGATGTCGGTCATCATCCCGTAGGCGCCCACCAGGTCGGTGTCGTAGGCGACGATGTCGCCGTCCTCGATCACCCGGCTGCTGGCCTCCTGGAACCAGGGGTTGGTCCGGGGCCCCGACGAGAAGATCTGGGTCTCGATCCACTCCCCGGCCCGGGCGATGTTGGCCCCGTGCAGCAGTGACCAGACCTCCCGCTCGGTCATGCCCGGCTCCAGCCCCGCCCGCATCTCTTCCATCGCCGCCAGGCAGCCGTGGGCCGAGCAGCGCATGGCTCGCAGCTCGTCGGGACCCTTGATCCGCCGGGCCAGCTCCATGACCTCCTGGCCGCTGCCCACCGTGAGGCCACCCTCTTCGAGCGCCCGGTAGCCGGCGTGGCTGCACTGGTCGACGGCGATCCGACCGCCGGGCCCGGCGTGCTCGTTCACC
>JBFINV010000164.1:0-5893 GCA_041611015.1 Acidimicrobiales bacterium
ATCGTGACCGATCTGGCCGCCACCCTCGCCGAGTACCCAGTTCGCGAGGTTCCGCCCCACCGGCAACCCATGGCGGTCGAGCCCCTGTCCGGAGCCGTGCCCAGCCATCGGGTCGCCGACCACCTGCGCGTCGGTGCCGTCCTCCACCTGCCGGTGGGCATCGCCGAGCCCGACCGGGCGGTGGCGGGTCTCGACCTCCACCCCGGCGAGCACCTCCTCGTGGCCGGACCCCCTCGGAGCGGAGTCTCCACCACCCTGCGCCTTCTCGGCGGGCTGCTGAGGCGGGCTGGACCGGAGGCGGTGACGGTGGCGGTTGCCGGCCCGTCGTCGCCGCTGCGAGCAGACGCATCGCACTTCGACGCGGTGGGCGAGCACCACCAGCTCGACCAGGTGCTGGAGCTGGCCCGGCGCGGGGACGGCCGGGACTGGCTGGTGGTGGTGGACGATGCCCACCTCGTCGACGAGGCTGGTGCGCTCGAGGTCCTGGCCCGCCGTCCGGGTCGCTGCCGGCTGCTGGTCGGGGGTCGGGCCGATCACCTGCACGGTCAGTACGGCCACTGGACCCGCCACGTCCGCCGCGCCGGGTCGGGCGTGCTCCTGTCGCCCCGGCTCGACGCCGACGGCGACCTGCTCGGGGTGCGCCTGCCCCGCCGGATCTCGGTGCCCATGGTCCCTGGACGGGGCTTCGCCGTCAGCCGGGGCCAGGCCACTCTGGTCCAAGTGGCAGGGGCCGATCTCTCGGCGTGAGTGTTTTTCAGCATATGTCGATATATTTCGGGAACCATCAACCAGGAGGTGCCAGCCATGCCGACGGGAGCCCAGATCGGTGGAGCCCTTGCCGACATCGGGGCGGTGGAGCAGCGCCTCAGCGGTGCCAGCGCGGCGTCGGAGCTCCACGGTGGCCAGGTGGCAGGCGACGTGGCCGTCCTCCAGGGCGAGGTGGCCGAGGTCACCGCCACATTGGAGCGCATGTTCGAACAACGGGCCGACGAGCTGCTCGCCGAGATCCGCCGGGCCACCAGCACGCTGGCGTCCGCTGACTGGTCGGGCGGGAGCCGGGACGCGGCCGAGGCCGCCGAGGCCCAGCTCACCACCGAGGTGGACCAGACCGTGGTCGCAGCCCGTGAGGGCGTGGCCTCGCTCGCCACCGCGCTGCGAGATCAGGTGGGTTCGTTCTACGACGAGGTGGCCGGTCGGTTCACCACGGTCATGGGGTCCATCCGGGACGCCTACGCCGAGCTGGCTCGGGGCACCGATCTGTTCGCTCAGAACCTGGCCGAGGCCGATCGGACCATCACCTACTCGGGCTAGGCGGGTCGGAACCGCAGCTGCGCCGGTCCCACGGCGCGGCCATGATGGCCCCATGGAGCTGACGCCGGTCCAGATCCGGATCCTGGGTTGCCTGGTCGAGAAGCAGACCACCACCCCGGACAACTATCCGCTCACCACCAACGCCCTGGTGGCCGCGTGCAACCAGACGAGCGACCGGGACCCCGTGGTCGGCTACGACGAACGCACGGTCGATGCGGCGATGCTCGAGCTGCGCACCCAGGGCCTGGCCCGCACGGTCACCGGGGGGCGAGCCAACAAGCATCGCCACGTGCTCGACGAGGCCTGGCAGCTGAGCGCGTCCGAGCTGGCGGTCCTCGCGGTGCTGTTCCTGCGGGGGCCGCAGACCACCGGGGAGCTTCGCCAGCGCTGCGAGCGCATGCACCCCTTCGACGACCTCCACCAGGTCGAGTCCGTCCTCGAGGCCCTGGCGGCTCGGGCGGAGCCCTTCGTGGTGCAGCTCCAGCGGGTACCGGGTCAGAAGGAGCGGCGCTGGGCCCACCTGCTGGGCGAGGAACCCGCCGGCGTGGCTGTGGTGCCCGAGGCCGTCGAGCCCCGCGCCGTGGCGGAACGCCGAGCCCAGCCAGACTCGGACCTGGCCGCCGACCTGGCCGCCGAGGTGGCCCGGCTGCGGGTCGACGTCGACCGCCTCTACGAGCTGCTCGGCGAGTCACCGCCGGAGGCCGGGTGAGCCGCACTGCCAAGTCACCGCCGGAGGCCGCATGAGCGGAAACCGCCGAGTCACCGCCGGAGACCGGGTGAGCCGCACTGTCGTGGTGGTGACGGGCGGGCCGGCGCCGGATCCGTCGATCGCGGCCTTCCTTCCCGACACCGACCAGGTGGTGGTGGCCGACTCCGGCCTCGACCACGCCCGGGCCCTGGGACTGGTGCCGACGTTGCTGGTCGGGGACCTGGACTCGATCTCGCCCGAGGGCCTGCGCTGGGCCCGTGAGCACGGCATCGCCACCGACGAGCATCCCGCCGACAAGGACGCCACCGACCTCGACCTGGCGCTCAGCGCCGCAGCGCCCGGCAACGACCGGATCGTGGTGGTCGACGCCGGCGCCGGCCGGCTGGACCACTCGGTGGCCAACTTGCTCCTGCTGGCGTCGGATCGCTTCGCCCGCCTGGTGGTCTCCGCCTACACCGGCGACGCGCTGGTGACCGTCGTCCGGGGGGAACGGGTCCTGGCTGGGCGGCCCGGGTCCGTCGTGTCCCTGCTGGCCGTCGGCGGTCCCGCCACCGGGGTGACCACCAGCGGGCTGCGCTGGGCCCTCGCCGACGCCACCCTGGAGCCCTGTTCCACGCTCGGGGTCAGCAACGAGCTGGTCGACGCCCGGGCCACGGTGACGGTGGCGGCCGGGGTGGTGCTGGCCATCCAGCCCGAGCGGGCCCCACTGGCCTGAGCGCGCGGGCTCCTAGCCGTCCCGGCGGCGGGCCGTCCAGCGACCGCCGCGACGCTCGAGCAGCACCGGCAGATCGAAGCACTCGCTCAGGTTGGCCTCGGTGAGGATCTCCTCCAGGGGGCCGGCCGCCAGAACCGATCCGGACCGGAGCATGAGCACGTGAGTGAAGGTTTCGGGGATCTCCTCCACGTGGTGGGTCACCAGCACGGTCGGTGGCGTCGTCGGGTCCGCCGCCAGCGCGTTCAGGCTCTCCAGCAGCTCCTCCCGGCCGCCGAGGTCCAGCGCGGCGGTGGGCTCGTCGAGCAGGAGCAGCCCCGGGTCGGTCATCAAGGTGCGCGCCAGCAGCACCCGCTGCCGCTCGCCCGACGACAGGGTGCCGAAGGCGTGGTCGGCGAGCGGCCCCACGCCCAGGCGCTCCAGCTCCGAGCGGGCCTTGGCTCGGTCGACGTCGTCGTAGGTGTGCCACCACGTCTCGAGCGCACCGTTCTTGGCGGTCATCACCACGTCGGCGGCGGCCAGCTCGGGGCGCAGCAGGTCGGCGAAGCCGGCGCTGGTGAAGCCGACCAGGTGGCGGAGCTTGCGGATGTCGACCCGGCCGAGGCGCCGGCCCAGCACCTCGACCACCCCCCGGGACGGGTGCAGGTAGAGCGCGGCCACCCGCAGCAGCGTCGTCTTGCCGCTGCCGTTGCGGCCCAGCACCACCCAGCGGTGATCGGGCTCCACGCGCAGGTCGACGTCGTCGAGGATGGCGCGCCCGTCGCGGAGCACCGACACCCCGTCGAGCAGGAGGGACGCCTCGGCGGTGCTCATGAGCCGGCGTGGGCGGTCCAGGTGGCGTGCATGGCGGCGTAGGACCCGCCGAGGCCGACCAGCTCGTCGTGCGTCCCCAGCTCGATGATCCGGCCTCGGTCGACCACCGCGATCCGGTCGGCCCGCATGGCGGTGGCCAAACGGTGCGCGATGACAATGGCGGTGCGCCCGTCGAGCAGGGAGTCCAGGGCCCGCTCGACCCGGGCCTCGGACCGCAGGTCCAGGTTCGAGGTGGCCTCGTCGAGCACCAGTACCCGGGGCCGAGCCAGGAAGGCCCGCGCCAGGGCCAGCAGCTGGCGCTCGCCGGCAGACAGCGACGACCCCCGCTCGTGGACCGGCTCGTCGAGCCCGCCGGGCAGCGAGGCGACCAGGTCGTCCAGGCCCGCGGCCCCGAGCGCGTCCCACACCTCGGCGTCGCTGGCCTCGGGCCGCGCGAAGGCCACGTTGTCGCGAACCGAGCCGGCGAACAGGAACGGCTCCTGGGGGACCACCCCGAGCTGGCGACGCAGCGAGCCGAGGGTCACCTCCCGGAGGTCGTGGCCGTCGATGGTGACCACGCCGGCCTGAGGGTCGTAGAAGCGGCTGATCAGCTTGGCGATGGTGGACTTGCCCCCGCCGGTGGGACCCACGATGGCCAAGCTCGCGCCGGCCGGGAGCGCCAGGCTGATGTCGTGCAGGACCGGCACGCGGGGGTCGTAGCCGAACGTCACGTCGCGCAGCTCGATGGCGCCCTCGACGGGCGGTAGGTCCCGGGCGTCGCGGGCCTCGGGCACCGAGGGCTCGGTGGCCAGGAGCTCTCGCAGCTTGCGCACCGCAGCCTGGCCCTGCTGGTAGCCGTTGTAAAGCTGGGTCAGGGTCTGGATGGGCGCGAAGAATGCGGCCAGGTAGAGCAAGAAGGCGGTCAGCTCGCCGATCTCGAGGCTGCCCTCGATCACCATCCGGCCCCCGATGAGCAGGATCATGGCCTGGCCGAAGATGGCAATGGCCTCGGTGCCGGGCGTGTAGAGCGAGGCCGCCCCAATGGCGTCGAGGTTGGCCTGCTTGTGGTCGCCCACGACGTTGGTGTGGTTGACCACGTTGTGGCGGCGCCGGTTGTGGGCCGTGATGATGCGAATGCCGGCGAGGCTCTCCTGCAGGTCGGAGAGCACGTCGGCGATCCGGTCCCGCACGGTGCCGTAGGCCCGGTCCGAACGCCGCCGGAACCAGACGCTGAGCACCAGGGTGACCGGCACCACCAGCGCCAGGGTGATGGCGGCCAGCAGCGGATCCAGGATGAACAGCACGGTGGTGATCACCACCAGGGTCAGCGCCTGAACCGCGAAGCTGACCAGTCCCTCCTGGAAGAGCTGCGACAGGGCCTCGATGTCGCTGGTCATCCGGGTCATGAGCACGCCCGCCTTCTCGTCGGTGTAGAAGTCGAGCGACTGGCGCTGCATGTGGGTGAACACCCGCACCCGCAGGGATCGGGTCAGATCCTCGCCGAGGGTGCCGGTGTAGCGGATGCGGAACCAGCTGGTGAGCCCGCCGACCGCGATGGCTGCCACGTAGGCCAGGGCCACGGCCACCAGGACGCTGCGATCACCGGGCACGACACCGTCGTCGATGCCGATCTGGGTGAGCAGCGGGCCCGCCTGCAGGGCCAGGCTCTCGAGCACGACCAGGCCCAGGGCCCCCAGGAGGCGCCAGCGGTGCGGCCACAGGAAGGTGCGTAGCGAGAAGGGCGGACCCGACGGGTGCTTGTGATCGAAGACGATCTCGGGGTCTGGATGGCTGGGTTCGCGCCCGAGGACCTGATCGATCGCGTCCTGCAGGTGACCGGGGACGCCGGCATGGGGCAACCCGGCGTCGCGCGCCGAAGCGATCGAGCTGGTGCCCCTGAACCCGACCGGCGGACCCATGAAGCTCACGGGGCCACCGCCCCCCGTTCGGCCTCGGTCTCGTCATCGCCGGCCTCGGCCAATATCTGGACATAGAGCGGTTCTCGGGCCAAGAGCTCCTGATGGGTGCCCTCGGCGACGATCCGGCCGTCGTCGAGCAGCACCACCCGGTCGGCCAGAGCGATCGTCGACAGCCGATGAGCGATCAAGATGGTCGTCCGGTCCGCCAGCAGCCGGGCCAGGGCGTCGTGGATGGCGGCCTCGACGTGCACGTCGATGGCGCTGGTGGCGTCGTCGAGTATCAGGATCGGCGGGTTCTCGAGGAGGGTGCGGGCGATGGCGATGCGCTGGCGCTGGCCCCCGGACAGGGTGTAGCCGCGCTCGCCGACCACGGTGTCGTAGCCCTCGGCCAGCTCCATGATGAAGTCGTGCGCCTGGGCGGCCCGGGCCGCCTCGATCACCTCGTCGAGC
>JBFINV010000165.1:0-5862 GCA_041611015.1 Acidimicrobiales bacterium
GCGTGCCGCCGTGCCAGCAGCGGGCGTCACGAACGATCGCGGCGCCGGCGGGGAGCGGGCACACCGTCGACAGGCGCATCCACTCGGGTTCGTCTGCCAGGGAGGGGATCGGCGCCCGGGAGCGGTGGGTCCCGGGGATCTGGCGGATCGGACCGTTCTCCGGGGTGAGGTCGACGAGCGGGAAGTTGACGTGGACCACCGGCACCGACAGATCGCGGATCGAGACCCCACCGACCGGGTCGTGGAGCTCGGTCCACACGTTGTCCGAGTGGAGTCCCTGGTACTCGATGGCCCCCGGGAGGGCCAGGTCCCCGCCGCAGCCGTACGCGATGTAGTCCGACGAACCGAAGATCGCCGTCAGGATCGGCGTGGTCACCGGGGTGTCGATCAGCGCGCACCACTCCGGCCGGTGGAACATGTGGCGCGACGCGGAGGTGCCGCCGAAGGAGTAGCGGTGCGGCAGACCCCCGGCACCGCCTCCGACCGCGCCGTCGGGGTCGGCCGCCTCGATCACGGCGACCACCTCCGCGACGGCGGCTCGCAGCGCCTCCAGCCGGTCGGGGTCGAGGGCGTCCCGGACCGCGACGAACCCGTCCCGGTGGAACAGGGTGACCGCCCGTTCCACGTCATCGGGCGCCACCACCTCGAGTCCCGGGATGCCGCCCCGCTCCTGCAGCCGTTCCCGCAGCGCCACCACGTTCGGATCGTCGTACGCCCGGGTCCATCCAGCACAACGGGGGTCCCCAGCGACCAGGTTGAGGTGCTCGGGCGTGGTCTCGATCTCGACCTCGCCCACCGGCGTCGCCAGGCCCAGCGGGTTGTCGTTGGTCGCGGCGCCCGAGCTCCGGTTGGCGAGCCCGTTGGGCGGCACCGATGCATTCCAGCCGAATACCATCTCCTCACCCCTCGGCCGGTCGACGAAGCTGCGTGAGCCGACGAGATTATCAACTGGCGGGTGGCGGCGGACTGGTCGCTTCCGCACTGGTCGTCCCTAGTGTCTGGCCCATGTGGGCTATCCAGATCAGCGAGCATGGCGGACCCGAGGTCATGGAGTGGCGGGAGCTGCCCGCCCCGGAGGCCGATGCCGGCGAGATCGTGGTCGAGGTGGTGGCCGCCGGGCTCAACTACATCGACACCTACCACCGGACCGGGCTCTACCCGATGTCGCTGCCCTTCACCCCGGGCCTCGAGGGCTCCGGCACCGTGGTTTCGGTGGGCGACGGTGTGAGCGACCGCGCCGTGGGTGATCGGGTGGCGTGGACGGGGAGCATCGGCTCCTACGCCGAGCGGGTGAAGATGCCGGCCGCGACCGCCGTCGCGGTGCCCGACGGGGTCGATCTCGAGATCGCAGCAGCGGTGCCGCTGCAGGGGATGACCGCCCACTACCTCGCCGTGGACACCTTCCCTCTGTCGCCTGGCGATCGCTGCCTGGTCCACGCCGGGGCCGGCGGCGTCGGCCTGCTGCTCGTCCAGATCGCCAAGCTGCGTGGCGCAGAAGTGTTCGCCACGGTGGGCTCCGCCGAGAAGGCCGAGCTGGCCCGAGCCGCCGGCGCCGACCACACCATCCTCTACCGCGATGTCGACTTCGCGGAGGCGATCACCGAGATCGCCGGCGACCGGCCGCTCGACGTCGTGTACGACGGGGTGGGTAAGTCGGTCTTCGCCGCCAGCCTCACGCTGCTGCGGCCCCGAGGGATGATGGTGACCTTCGGCAACGCCTCGGGTCCGGTCGACCCGCTCTCGCCGCTCGATCTGTCCAGGAACGGGTCGCTCTACCTCACCCGGCCCACCCTCTTCGACTACATCGCCACCCCCGAGGACCTACAACGTCGGGCCGGGGACCTGTTCGGCTGGATCAGCGGGGGCCAGCTCGACGTCCGGGTCGGCGGCCGCTTCGCGCTCCGTGACGCCGCCGACGCCCATCGAGCCCTCGAGGGTCGCCAGACCGCCGGCAAGGTGCTCCTCCTTCCCTGAGCCGCCCCTCCGGCGCCGGACCCGCCGGCTCAGCCGCCGAGGCGGGTGCGGGCCAAGAGCTTGGTGCAGGCATGGACGGCGTCGATCGAGGGAGTGGGCACGCTGCAGAGCTCGCCGAGCTCCACGAAGGCCCCGACCAGGGGCTCCAGCTCCAGCTCCCGGCCGGCCTCGAGGTCCTGCAGCATCGAGGTCTTGTGCGCGCCGACGGCTGCAGCGCCCTCGATCCGCTGCTCGATCGAGATGCGCAGGCGCAGCCCAAGTTCCGCCGCGATCGCCGAGGCCTCCTCCATCATGGCGGCGGCCAGGCGCCGGGTCTCGGGGTGCTCGACGATCTCGGCCAGGGTGGCCCCGGTGAGGGCGCTGATCGGGTTGAAAGCGAGGTTGCCCCACGCCTTGACCCAGAGGTGCGCGCGGATGTCGGTCAGCACTCGTGAGGTGAACCCCGACTCCGACAGCGCAGCGGCGATGGCCTTGGCCCGATCGCTGCGCACCCCGGTGAGCTCCCCGACGGGGAACCGGTCGCCCTCGACCAGCTGCACCACCCCGGGCTCGGGGCGAACCGCTGCGGGATAGGCGATGCACCCGACGATGGCGCCGGTGGGGATGTGGGCCTCGAGCCGACCGTCGGGATCGAGCGTGCGGAGCCGGTGGCCCTCGTGGGGTCCCCCGAAGCCGTGGAAGAACCACCAGGGCACCCCGTTCTGGACCGGGAGCACGACGGTGTCGTCACCGAACAGCATCCCGAGCCGATCTGCCATCGGCGCGATCTGGTGGGCCTTCAGGGCCAGGATGACCACCTCGCGTGTTCCCAGCTCCTCCAGCTGGTCCGTCGGGGCCAACGACGTCACCACCTGCTCGGTCCCGTCCGCCTCGATCAGCCTCAGCCCCCGGTCTCTGATGGCGGCGAGATGGTCGCCCCGGGCCAGCACCGCCACCTGGTGACCCGCGAGTGCGAGCCGGCCGCCGAGCAGGCTGCCGATCGCACCGGCTCCCACCACGGCGAATTGCATCTCGGCAGCGTAGCTACCATGCCGGAATGCTGACGGTGGCGTCGTTGCTCGATCGTGGGCGCGATGGCGACCGGGCCCTCGAGACTGTCGACGGAGGGTCGCTCAGCTGGGCCGAGGTCCGACGGCTGGTGTCCCGCCTGGCCGACCAGCTCCGGGCTGCCGGAGTCGGCGCGGGGGACCGGGTCGCGATCGTGCTGCCGAACGGGCCGGAGATGGCACTGGCGTTCCTCGCGGCCACCGCAGTCGGCTGTGCCGCACCGCTGAACCCGCGGTACCGACAGGAGGAGCTCCGCTTCTACCTCGATGACCTCGGCGCCGAGCTCCTGTTGATACCTGACGACGGGAGTCCGGCAGCCGAGGCCGCGGTCGGTGACGGCGCCACCGTGGCCAGGCTGCGGGGCAGCTTCCCGGAGTACGAGATCGTCGCCCCGACCGCACCCCGCAGCTCTCCCGAGCGGCCTCCCCGGCCCGACGACGTGGCCCTGGTGCTGCACACGTCGGGAACGACGTCGCGACCCAAGATCGTGCCTCTCCGGCAGCGCCACCTCGCGGCCTCGGCTCGGAACATCGCCTCGTGGCTGCAGCTGGGTCCGACGGATCGGTCGCTGAACGTCATGCCGCTGTTCCACATCCACGGTCTGATGGCCGGGCTGCTGGCCCCCCTGTCGGCCGGGGGAACGGTGATCGCGACGCCGGGCTTCGATGCGTTCAAGATCCACGGTTGGATCGACCGGCTGCAGCCGACCTACTACAGCGCGGTGCCGACGATGCACCAGATGGTGTTGGACCGGGCGCGAGAGGGGCGGGCCACCAGCCTGCGGTTCGTCCGCTCCTCCTCGGCGTCGCTTCCCGCCCCGGTCCTCGAGTCGCTGACCGAGCAGTTCGGGGTGCCCGTCATCGAGTCCTACGGCATGACCGAGGCGTCCCACCAGATGACGTCGAACCCACTCGACGGCGAGATCAAGCCCCGTTCTGTCGGGCTCCCCTCGGGGGTGGAGCTGGCCATCCTGGACGAAGCCGGCAACCACCTCGCGCGCGGCGAGCGAGGCGAGGTGGCCATCCGGGGGCCGGGCGTGGTGGACGGCTACGAGAACAACCCGGAGGCCACTGCTGCGGCCTTCACCGGCGGATGGTTCCGCACCGGCGACGAGGGCCGGCTCGACGCCGACGGCTACCTGTTCCTGACCGGCCGCCTGAAGGAGCAGATCAACCGGGGCGGCGAGAAGGTCTCCCCGCTCGAGATCGACGAGGTCCTCCTCCGGCATCCTGCAGTCGCCCAGGCGGTCGCCTTCGGGGTGCCCCACGACAAGCTCGGTGAGGAAGTCGCCGCTGCGGTCATGCTCGTCGAGGGGACCGAGGTCGACGAGCGGGAGCTGCGGGACCACGTCGCGGCCTCGCTCGCCGCCTTCAAGGTGCCCCGACAGATCGTCTTCGTGGACGAGCTCCCGCTGGGGGCCACCGGCAAGCTGCAGCGGGTGGGCCTCGCCGAGCGTCTTGGTTTGACCTAGCCCCGACCCGGCTACCCGAACAGGGACTTGGCCACGATCCCGTGGCAGCCGAGCGTCCGGTCCACGACCTGGGTGACGCCGAAGTCCACTGCGACCGAGCACAGGGAGTAGGCGTCGTCGGTCGTGAGACCGATCCGCTCGGTCAGCAGCCAGAGCATCTGCTCGGCGGCCATCCGCATGGCGGCGTCGAGGTCGTCGCCGAAGCCGTGGGTGATCCAGGCGTCGGCCGTCTCCATGACCGGCGAGGTGATGTCCAGGTCCTCGATGACGAACACCTGGATGCGGGCGTCGATCGACGCCTCGATCGCGGTCCCGCAGATCTCGCCGTCACCCTGCGCGAAGTGGGGATCGCCGACGTACAGGCCGGCGCCCTCGGCGAAGACCGGGTAGGCCATCGCCGAGCCGGGGCCGAGGCGCCAGTTGTCGACGTTGCCGCCCCACACCCCAGGAGGCACGCTGTTCACCCGCCCCGGTTGCGCCGGGGCGACCCCCATGATCCCGAAGTGCGGCCGCACCGGGACCTGCACCGACGCGGTGAATGGCTCTCGCTCGACCGCCCCGGGTTCGGAGATGGTCCCGGGTTGGTCGTAGAGCTCACGAGCGGCGAAGTCGAAGCCGAACACCGGTCGGGCCGAGGCGGGGAAGTCCGGCGCGGCCGAGCCCGCCAGCTCGTAGATGGTGATGCGCTCCTTGCCCATGAGGTCGTACAGCAGGCCCCAGTGGGCCGCGCAGTTCGACCCGTAGGGCAGCCGAGGCGCCATCTCGAGGACGCGGACGAGCAGGGTGGTTCCGGGGTCGGCGCCCTGCACTGCGATCGGGCCGGTCATGATGTGGACGCCCGGTGCCCGATCGTCGGCAGGGATCCCGTCCCAGATGGCGCGCACCCCGTCGTCCATGAGCAGGTCGGGGGCGTCACCCGCGTGGTGGGTCACCGCCTCGATGTCGATGATCGCGCCGCTGTCCACCGAGAGCACTGGCGGGCGGTCCCGGTCGAAGAAGCCCCAGAAACAGGTCTCGGGGGTGGCCGTCAGGGTGTGGTCGGCCCGGGTCGGGACCGGAGCGCCGAGCGCCCCGCCAACCTGGGGCGAGAGCTGGGTCGAAGCCATCGAGGCAACGTAGTGGACGCCACCGGGGCCGTCCCGCACCCGCTCGTGCTGGCACCGGGTGGAGATCCGGACTCCCCGGCGCACTCGGGTTGTGTCAGGCTCGCCAGCGTGATCGTGCGCAACCTGGGGTGCTCCCCGTGACGGGCCCCGGTGGGCGTCCGAACATGCGCCTCGGGATCGCCGACCATCTCGGCTGGGCCGTGGTCGTCACCGCTACGGAGGATCACGAGGTGCTGGATCGCCGCCGGATCGAGCTGGTCGAGC
>JBFINV010000166.1:0-5852 GCA_041611015.1 Acidimicrobiales bacterium
CGCTGCGGCCGCCGGCCAGGGAGTGAAGAAGCGGGCCACCAGGTTCGTGACCCCGTCCCGATACTCCAACACCCCATCGATCACCAGCCCTGGATGGCGGCGGGCCACCTCCTTGTGCGCTCGCCAGATGTCGGGAAGCACCACCACGTTGTGGAGCTCGCCGTCCACGCGCACCACGTTGTGCATGTTCTCGGAGATCCACCGTCCCGACAGCGGTCCAGCGGGGAAGTCGACGCCGAGGGCGTTGTCGGCAGCCGCCTGGCCACCGGCGAGACCGACCGGCCAGGTGTAGACCTTGTAGCCGCAGGCCACGGGGCAGTACTCACAGCAGGTGACGTGCACCGTGGCGTCAGCCGGCGGCAGCGGGATGTTCGAGGGCGATTGGTCGCTCTGGCTCATCAGGAGCTCCCTCCTACGGCGACCACGTCGAGCCCGCCCAGGGTGTCGTCGTGGCCGTACACCAGGCGGTACACCCCGGTCGCGGTCACGTCGTCATCGTCGACCTGCAGCAGCACTCGGGGCAGGTTCTGGGTGGCCTGGCCCAGGGCGGCGACACCGTCGCGGCTGAGGTCGAAGGTGGTGTAGTGACACGGGCATGGCCCCAGCACCCGCTGTTCGTGGCGGTAGTCGGTGATCGGGCAGCCCATGTGGGTGCAGAGGTTCGAGAAGGCGACGACGTCCCGGTCGGGGCCCACACCGCCGAGCACCGGCTCGCCCATCCGGACCGCGATGTTGGACTGGCCCACGAGGGGGTAGTCGAAGAAGATCGGATTGCCGACCTCGAGATCGCTCAGCCGGCCCACCTGCACAGCGGGGAACGACGCCAGCCTGGCCCCGACCACACCCGGTGGGACCTCGTCGTCGTCGGTCAGCACGAAGCCGAGGGGCACCAGCACCCCGGACGCCGCGATCGCCCCGACGGCTGCGCCTCCCCAGAGAAGTTCTCGCCTGCTCATGTTCATGGTCTGGGCCCTCCCGGTGCCTGGGACGAAGGTAAGGGGCGCCGGGTTCGAAGGTCAGGGACGTTGGTCCCTAACCGGCCGAGGCGCGGTTCAATACCGTCGTGGCGATGGACGACGCAGAACGGACGCGCGGGTTCTTGCTGGCTGGCTTCTCCGCGCTGGGAACCTTCCTCGTGGTGGTGCTGGTCGGCGTGGCCGTTCTCGGCGTCGGGCTCGACCGGCCGGTGCGGGGCCAGGACGGCCCCGGTGGCGGGGACACCCGTACTCTGTCCCAGGGGGAGCTGGTCTACGAGTCCCGCTGCGCCAGCTGCCACGGGCCGGCCGGCGAGGGCGGCGTCGGGCCAGCGATGACCGGGGTCGCAGCCCGGTATCCCGATCCGGCCGACCAGGTCGAGCTGGTCGTGGCCGGTCGGGGCCAGATGCCGGCGTTCGGGGAGGTGCTGTCGCCGGAGTCGATCGAGGCCGTCGTCGCCTACGAACGCGAGGTCCTGGGCGGCTGATCAGGCGCCATCAGCACAGCACGAAGTGCACCGGGTCGGTGACGGGCAGCGGTTGGCACAGGCCCACGCCCGAGCCCACCTGGGCCAGGCTCGACGTCAGGCCCAGGGGTACGTCGACGGCCAGACCCCGCTCGTGCAGCGACGTCCCTGGCGGCGCCACCGGGTAGGGATTGGCATGGCGGTTGGCCCACAAGCGCTCCTGGTCGGCGCGCGATCGCCAGCCCGACACGATCGGGATCCGGTAGCCCAGCGCCACCTCCGCAGCTCCCAGGGCCCGCTGTAGCCGGGGATCGAGCCCCCGCCAGTCCTCGCGGCCGGACCGGGCCCGGGCCGCAGCCTGGGCCGATCCCGACGACACCACGACGTCGACCTCCACCCCCTCCTCGAGGCGCTCGATGCGGACCTGATTGCGGGCCGCGACCGGCCACGGATCCCCACCGCCGGCACCCGCGAGAGCGACGGCATCGGCGCCCGCCTGGGCCCGGCTCCGATCCACCGCCCGCTCCCCCACCAGGGCCACCACCAGGCTCGCCCCGGCGACCGCCCACAGCACCAGTGCCACCGCTGGCACCGCCTGGCCTCGCCCGGGCTGCTGCGGCGCGTTCCTGCTCGACCGACCCATGGCCGGCCTCCTTCCCTCGGACAGCTGCGGGGGAAGTGGGGCCGCTCTGGTGGCCGGGTTCGGCTAGTCGGTGTGGGGCGGGTCCTCGTCGCCGGCCTCGACGGGGCCATCGTGGCGGCCATACCCGTCGGCGTCGCCAGCATGGTCTTCCGCGTCGCCGGCATGGTCTTCCGCGTCGCCGGCATGGTCTTGGGCATCGCCGTTTCCGTTACCGTTCACGTCGACGACCGGAGCCACCGCGGCCACCTTGTGCTCGGGCGGCACCGACATCACCTTCACGCCGGTGGCGTAGGCCCCCTGGATGGAAATGGTGTTCACCGGGATGCGGATGAGGGTGCCGTTGGAGGCCACCAACAGGACCTCGTCGTCCTCGCCGACCGAGCGGGACGCCACCACCATCCCCTTGTCCTCGGAGATCTTCATGGCGGTCACCCCCTGGCCGCCCCGGTGCTTGGGGTTGAAGGCGTCCATCTCGGTGCGCTTGCCATAGCCCCGCTCGGTCACCAAGAGCAGCGTGGCGTCGTCGCGGGCCACGCTCACCGACACCACCTCGTCGCCATCGCGCAGCTTCATGCCCCGGACCCCAGCTGCGGCCCGTCCCATGGGCCGGACCTCGGACTCCTCGAACCGCATCAGCCTGCCGTGCCGGGACACCATGCAGATGTGGTCCTCGCCGCTGGTGGGCAGGACCCGCACCAGCTCGTCGCCCTCCTTGAGGGTGATGGCGATCAGGCCCCTGCGGGACTTGTCGTACTCGTTGAACTTGGTCTTCTTGACCTGGCCGTTGCGGGTGACGAACACCAGGAACCGCTTGGTCTCGTAGTCACGGGTGTCGATGACCGCGGCGATGGTCTCGTCGGGGTCGAGCTCCAAGAAGTTGGCGATGTTGGTGCCACGGGCTGTCCGACTGGCCATCGGGATCTCGTGGGCCTTCAGCCGGTACACCTTGCCCATGCTGGTGAAGAACAGCAGGTAGGCGTGGGCCGTGGTGTGGATCATGGTGGCCACGTAGTCCTCACCCTTGAGGCTGGCCCCGGCCACGCCCCGGCCGCCCCGGCCCTGGCTGCGGAACTCGTCGGCCTGGGTGGTCTTGACGTAGCCACCAGCGCTCAGCGTGAACACCAGGTTCTCGTCGTCGATGAGGTCCTCGATCACGAACTCGCCGGGATCTATGGCCAGCTCGGTCCGGCGCTCGGAGCCGAACTCGTCGCGGATCTCGCCGAGCTCGTCGATGATCACCGATCGCAGCTTGTCGTCGTCGGCCAAAATGGCCTCGAGCTCTTCGATCTGGGTCCGCAGCTCGGCCACCCGCTCCTCGATGGCCTCCCGTCCCAGTCGGGTGAGCCGGCCCAGCTGCATGTCCAGGATGTGGTTGGCCTGGATCTCGCTGAAGTCGAAAGGCGCGGCCATCAGCGCCGCCCGGGCCTCGGGCCGGTCCTCGCTGGCCCGGATGGCGGTGATGATCTCGTCGATCAGGCCGATCGCCTTGAGCAGGCCCTCGTTGATGTGCAGGTCGTGGCGGGCCTTGTCGAGCAGGAACTGGGTGCGTCGGGTCACCACCTCGATCTGGTGATCGACCCAGGCGACCAACGCGCCCCGCAGGGTCAGGGTCCGGGGGACGCCGTCGTCGAGAGCGACCATGTTGACCGGGAAGCTGGTCTGCAGCGGGGTGCCCTTGTAGAGGTTGTTGAGGATCACCAGCGCCGGTGCGTCCCTGCGCAGCTCGAACACCAGCCGGGTCTCGCCCTTGGCGGACTCGTTGCGGATGACGCGGATCCCCTCGAGCTCGCGCCGGTCGACCAGCTCGGCGGCCTTCTCCTCGATGGCCTCGACGCTGGTCTGGTACGGGATCTCGGTGACCACGATGCGTGTGGTCTTGCCGTCCTCTTCGATCTCGGCCCGGCCCCGGACCTTGATGGAGCCCCGCCCGGTCTTGTACGCGGCCAGGATGCCGCCCCGGCCCAGGATCATTCCGCCGGTCGGGAAATCCGGGCCCTTGACGAAGGCCATGAGGTCGTCGTCGGTGGCATCGGGGTCGCGCAGCAGGTGGGTGGCCGCGTCGACCACCTCACCCAGGTTGTGGGGCGGGATGTTGGTGGCCATGCCCACCGCGATCCCCTGGCCGCCGTTGACGAGCAGGTTCGGGAACCGGGACGGCAACACCGTGGGCTCGTCGGAGGACCCGTCGAAGTTCGCCGTGAAGTCGACCGTGTTCTGGTCGATCCCGTCGAGCATGTGCATGGCCAGCGGGGACAGCCGGCACTCGGTGTAGCGCATGGCCGCAGGCGGGTCGTTGGGCGAACCGAAGTTGCCGTGAGGGTCGATCAGGGGGTGGCGCAGAGAGAAGGGCTGGCCCAGCCGGACCAGGGCGTCGTAGATCGCGGTGTCGCCGTGGGGGTGGTAGTTCCCCATGACCTCGCCGACGACCTTGGCGCACTTCACGTGGGAGCGGTCCGGGCGCACGTTGGTGTCGTACATGCCCCACAGGATCCGCCGGTGCACCGGCTTGAGCCCGTCGCGGGCGTCGGGGAGGGCCCGGGACACGATGACGGACATGGCGTAGTCCAGGAAGGACTGCTCCATCTCCTCTTGGATCTCGATGGCTTCGATGCCGGCACCGCCGTCGCCGGGCCCGGGGATGGTCTGGTCGCTCACGGTGGGGTCCCTCGGTCAGATGTCCAGGAAACGGACGTCGCGAGCGTTGGTCTGGATGAAGCTCTTGCGGCGCTCCACGTCCTCGCCCATGAGCGTGGAGAACACCTCGTCGACCATGGCCGCCTGCTCCACCGTGACCTGCAGCAGGGTCCGGGTGGCCGGGTTCATGGTGGTCTCCCACAGCTCGCTGGCGTCCATCTCGCCCAGCCCCTTGAGCCGGGCGAACTCGGCCTTGTGGTTGGGGTGCTCCTCCAAGAACACGGACTTGGCGTGATCGTCCTTCAGGTAGACCTTGGTCTTGTTCACCTCGGTGGAGTACAGCGGCGGCTGGGCGATGTACACGTACCCCTGCTCCACCAGCTCCTTCATCTGGCGGAACAGGAAGGTGAGCAACAGGGTGCGGATGTGGCTGCCGTCGACGTCGGCGTCGGCCAGCAGGATGATCTTGTGGTAGCGGATCTTCTCGATGTCGAAGTCCTCGCCGAAGCCCGCGCCGATGGCGGCGATGAGCGCCTGGACCTCGGTGTTGCGCAGCATCTTGTCCACCCGGGCCCGCTCGACGTTGAGGATCTTGCCCCGGATGGGCAGCACCGCCATGGTGCGGGGGTCCCGGGCGTCCTTGGCCGACCCGCCCGCCGAGTTGCCCTCCACGATGTAGAGCTCGGATTCGCGGGGGTCCTTGCTCGAGCAGTCGGTGAGCTTGCCGGGTAGGCCGGCACCGTCGAGAGCGGACTTGCGCCGGGTGGCGTCACGAGCGGTCCGGGCCGCGATACGGGCGGTGGCCGCCTGCATCGCCTTCTGCACGATCCGCTTGGCTTCGGCCGGATGTTCGCCCAGCCAGTCGGAGAGGTGATCGTTGGTGGCCTTCTCCACCAGCGATCGGATGGAGACGTTGCCCAGCTTGGACTTGGTCTGGCCCTCGAACTGGGGTTCGGCCAGGCGCACCGAGATGATGGCGGTGAGACCCTCGCGGATGTCCTCGCCTTGGAGGTTGTCGTCCTTTTCCTTCAGATGTCCCTTGTCCCGGGCGTAGTTGTTGACCACCCGGGTCAGGGCGCTGCGGAAGCCCTGCTCGTGCATGCCGCCCTCGATGGTGGCGATGCCGTTGGCGAA
>JBFINV010000167.1:0-5806 GCA_041611015.1 Acidimicrobiales bacterium
CGCAGGTCGTCGAGGCGCATCCCCCGGGCCTGGCGGTAGAACTCCCGGTGAGCCTCACGACCAGGCTCGCCGTACCAGCGACCCTGGTCGCGTCGGAGCGCGACACCGAGGCCCTGGGCGGCCGCGGCCACCTCCTCCCCGACGTTGAGGCAGTCGGTGAGCTTGCCACCGAACACGGATACGACCTGCTTGTCCTGGTCGACCTCGATCTCGTGTTTGCGTGACAGCGACGTCCAGTCCACGTCCAGGTGCTCGTCGCCATCGCGGCGCACCACCAGGGGTCGGACCCCCGACCGCTCGGCGATCACGTCGGCGGCGCTCAGCGGCCGGGGCAGGTCGAGCCGGGCGTTGATCTGGTCGAGCAGGAAGCTGCGGTCGTCCTCCTCGACAGCGGTGTAGGGGTCGTCGACCCGGGTGTCGGTGGTCCCGATGACCGATCGCTTCCCCATCGGGATCACGTAGAAGAGCCGGCGGGTGTCGTCGAAGAATGCGAGCACCCGTTCGTTGGGCGTGAGCTGGTCGACCACCAGGTGGATCCCCTTGGAGTAGACGATCCGGTGGTCGGTGCGCAGACCCCAGCTCCGGTTCAGGTGGTCGATGAAGGGCCCGGTGGCGTTCACGATGACCCGGGCCGAGGCCGTGAGGTCGACGCCGTTCTCGACGTCGCGCAGCTCTGCGTACCAGCGGCCGCCCATCAGATCGGCGGACACCAGCTCCACGTAGTTGGCGGCGACCGCCCCGACGTCCATCGCGGAGCGGACGAACCCGAACACGAAGCGGGCGTCGTTGTCCTTGAGGTAGGCGTCGGCGTACTCGACGCCGCCCCGGACGTCGCTGGTGTTGATGATCGGTTCCAGCTGCTCGATGCTCTCGGCGCTGAGTGGGCGGGGGGCATTGGTCTTGAAGTTGCCGATCGCCCAGTAGGCGAAGGCCCCGACCGAGGCCAGCCAGGGCGGGAACGGCGCGGTGCGGCCGAGGGACGCGAGGAAGCCGATCTCCTGGATGTTCGCCGGGTAGGCCCGCATGAGGCGGTTGCGGCTCTTGCACAGCTTGCGAACCAGCGGCAGCTCGTAGTTCTCGAGGTACTTGAAGCCGCCCCACACCAGGTTCGAGGACTCCTGGCTGGTGAAGCCGGCGAAGTCGCCCCGATCGACCAGCGCCACCGATGCTCCTCGGGCAGCGAGGGCCGCGGCGCTGACCGCGCCGTTGATGCCCCCGCCCACGACGAGCACGTCGAAGCTGGCACCGTCGAGCCGGTCCAGGTTGGCGCTACGGAGCCTCACCGGCCCGAGCGTAGCCAGCGTCGCCCGACGCCCGTCCGCCGACGACCGGGCTTCGGCTGGGTAGCCTGCGGTGATGGAGCGGCTCGGGATCGACGTCGGTGGTTCGGGCATCAAGGGGGCCCTGGTCGATCTCGGCACCGGCGAGCTGGTGACCGAGCGCCTCAGAGTGGACACACCGGAGGGGTTCGAGCTCGATGCAGTGGTGGCCGTCATCGCCAAGATCGCGGCCGAGCTCGACAGTGACGGACCGCTGGGTGTCGGGTTCCCCGCAGTCGTCCGTCACGGGGTGGTGGCGAGCCCCCCGACAGCCCACGAGTTCGACGGCTGGATCGGCGTCGACCTGGCCGCCGCCATCGGCACCGCCACCGGGGCGCCGGCCGAGGTGTTGAACGACGCCGACGCCGCGGGCCTGGCCGAGTTGTCGTTCGGGGCCGCCCGGCAACGCCGGGGGGTGGTCATCGTGCTCACCTTCGGCACCGGCGTGGGCAGCGGGCTGTTCGTGGACGGACGTCTGGTTCCCAACACGGAGCTGGGCAAGCTGTACCTGGAGAACCAGCCGAGCGTGGCCGAGAACCAGGTGGCCGATCGGGTCCGCGGCGAGGAGGAGCTCGACTGGGCGGAGTGGGGTGAGCGCCTGCAGGCCTACCTCGAGCACCTCGACCGTCTCTTCACCCCGGATCTGGTGGTGGTGGGCGGCGGGGTGTCGAAGAGGTTCGATCGCTATCGGGACGCCATCGACATCCGAGCCGAGGTGGTAGCTGCCGAGCTCCGCAACGCCGCCGGCATCGTCGGCGCCGCCGCCGCCGTCGCCGACCGCTGATCGGAGGCCGCCACCGAAGGCGGGCCGGAGGGGTTCGGGGGGGCGACCGAGTTGGGCCGCCACCGAAGGCGGGCGGAGGGGTTTAGGGGGCGGCCAGGATGGCCGCTTTGGTTGGGTGGGGCGTGTTGGTGGGTGTCGCCCGTTGCGGCCCTCGACGCAGGGCGACCGAGTTGGGGCCGCCATGGAAGGCGGCGCCAACTCAAAAGACTCAATGCAGCCGGGCGTCGGTGGCCTGGAGGCGGTGAGCCAGCTCCTTGGCGATGGCGAGGCCGATGCCGGGGGTGTCCTCGGCGATGGCGTCGAAGCGCTGATGCGGGATCATCAGCAGGGTCATGGGGGTCTTGGCCACCACGGTCGCGGTCGCGGGCTCGTGTGTGAGGAGGCTGATCTCGCCGACCACCTCTCCAGCGGGGATGGTGGCCACCACCTCGTCGTCGACGGTGACCTCGGCCTCGCCGGACTCGATGACGAAGGCCTCGTGTGTTCTCGTCCCCTGACGGATGAGGATCCGGCCCGCGTCGACGTCGATCACGTCGATGGCAGCAGCCAGACGTTCGAGCGCCTTCTTGTCGCACTTGGCGAACAGCGGCGCCGCGTGGAGCCGGTCGAGCTTGAGATCCTTCACCACGGTCGTCCCCCTCTCCGGTCGCCAGATCGTAGATCGTCACCGGCTGGCGGGTCACCTAGGGTTCTCGTATCGACGACCACGACGATCTGCTCGACCGGGAATCGGCGGCCACCGCGATGAACCGCTTGGCGCACGCGCTGGTGCGCCACCGGGCAGATCCCGAGCTGCTGCGCATGATCGCGCGGGAAGCTGATCGGTTGGCCACCCGGATCGAGCTCGAACCCGCCCGCGAGCGCCGGATGGAGCTGGTCACCCACCCCCACTTCGACGAGGCTGCCGAGGACGGCTCGCTGGCCCGCCTGATGCCCGAGGGTGCCTTCGTCGACGTCTTCGAGGACTCGCCGGTGTCCGGCAGCGCCAATCCGCTCAGCATCGGGTTGCGGGTGGCCCGCGAGGGTCAGGAGGCGGTGGGTCGGGTGGTGCTGGGTCCGGGCTGGCAGGGGGCACCAGATCGAGCCCACGGCGGGGTCACAGCAGCCCTGCTGGACGAGACCCTGGGCGCCCTGTTGCCGATCCTGGGGGTGGTCGCGTTCACCGGAGAGCTGACGTGCCGCTACCTGGCCCCGACCCCGATCGGCGAGCCTCTCGAGTTCCGGGCCCGCAAGGTGGGACAGGAGCGGCGCAAGCTGTTCCTGGAGTGCGAGGGCACCAGCGAGGCCGGGGTGTTCGTGGCCGCCCGATCGATCTTCGTGACCACCGACCTGGAGATCTTCCGCAACCAGTCGGGCTGATCCCGACCACCGCGAGGCGCCTTACATCGTGAACCGCAGGTTCCGAGCTGCGGTGTCACCCCACCGGTCGTCGCCGGTCCAGCTGATGCGGCCGGCGTCGATCTGCTCCTGGGGGTCGAGTCGTCCGCAGGCCAGCATGACGAAGGTGGTGGTGTCGGCGTTCACGGTCACGTCCGGGTCCTCGAGCTGGTCGACCACGCCGGCCCGGCCGTCGACCACGACGTCGATGGCGCGGTCGACCCCACCGCGGAGGCGGAAGGCGATCGACATGCCGTCGGGGAGGCCGATGCGCTTGCCGACGATGTAGCCCATGGACCGGTGCACCTCGTCCAGGGCGATCGTGGCCGCCGGACCGCTGTCGTCGGTGGGCCGCCCGAGGGGCATGGTCATGTCCCGCTGGTGCACCCAGAAGTCGAACACCCGGATCTCCATGAACCGGCCGTAGGTCCCTGGCCCGACCGGGGTCATGCCCGGGCGGGCCAGATCATCGCCGCTCAGGGACCGTAGCTCGCTCCGGCGCTGGTCCAGGATCGACGACGCGCGCGTCGCCAGCTCGGGGCCCGACAGCGCGTCGGCCTCGGTGGCGAAGGCCGCCATCTTCTCGAACGGTGGCAGGTCCTCGGGACCTTGGGGCAGCCAGCCGACGAGCAGGTCCTCCACCCCGGCGAGGTGGGTGACCACCCCTTTCACGGTCCAGTCCGGGCACAGGCTCTGCACCTGCCACTCGCCCTCGTCCAAGTCGCCGAGCAGCGCCTCGAGCTCGTCGTAGCAGCCGATCAGGGCCCCGATGGTGGTCTCGCGGTCGTCCATGGCCACCGGACCCTACTCCCATCGACCTCGGCGCCAGGCGGGTGTCGGCGCAGGGCCGGCGTGGGCGGCGGCCACAGGGCTGTCGTAATGTCCGGGCACGCCGCAGATCCACGGGGGTGACCGATGCCCGGTCTCGAGACCACGGTCGACATGTTCGACCTCCGGATGTCCGAAGCCGCCAGACCGCTGTTCGACGCGGTCAAGGCCTTCGTCGCCGAGGAGGTCGAGCCCCGGACCGCAGAGTTCTTCCGTCTGGGCGAGGGCCGCGCCGACCGCTGGGGATACGGCGAGGGTCAGCTCGAGCTGCTCGACGAGCTCAAGGCCAAGGCCAAGAAGCAGGGCCTCTGGAACTTCTTCCTTCCCGACGCCGAGACCGGCGAGGGTCTGAAGAACCTGGACTACGCGTACATCGCCACCGAGCTCGGCAAGAACCCGATCGCGTCGGAGTGCCTCAACTGCTCGGCCCCGGACACGGGCAACATGGAGGTCCTGGAGCGGGTCGGGACTCCCGAGCAGAAGGACCGGTGGCTCAAGCCCCTGCTCGACGGTGAGATCCGCTCGGCCTACGCCATGACCGAGCCCGACCTGGCGTCGTCGGACGCCAAGAACATCGCCTGCCGGGCGGTGCTCGACGGCGACGAGTGGGTGATCGACGGCGAGAAGTACTACATCTCCGGCGCCGGCGACCCCCGCTGCAAGATCATGATCGTGATGGTGCAGACCAACGCCGACGGTCCACCGCACCGGCGTCAGTCACAGATCCTGGTGCCGACCGACACCCCCGGCGTCGAGGTCCTCGGCCCGATGCACGTGTTCGGCAAGGACGATGCCCCTCACGGGCACATGCACCTGCGCTTCGCCAACTGCCGGGTGCCGCGGGAGAACATCCTGCTCGGCGAGGGTCGGGGGTTCGAGATCTCCCAGCTCCGCCTGGGGCCCGGCCGGATACACCACTGCATGCGCTCGATCGGCGCCGCCGAGCGGGCTCTGGAGATGATGGTCAAACGGGGCCTGACCCGGGAGGCGTTCGGGAAGCGGATCGCCAACCTCGGGGGCAACGTCGAGATGATCGCCAAGGCTCGGATCGAGATCGAGGCCATGCGGCGCATGGTGCTCACCGCGGCGAAGGCCATGGACGAGCTGGGCAACGCCGAGGCCCGGGTATGGGTGAGCGCGGTCAAGGCCATGGTCCCCATCCGCGTGTGCGAGATCATCGACCAGGCCATCCAGATCCATGGCGCCACCGGGGTGTCCGAGTGGACCCCGCTGGCTGACATGTACACCTCCCAGCGGACGCTGCGCCTGGCCGACGGTCCCGACGAGGTCCACTGGTTCGTGGTGGGCCGGGCCGAGCTGGCGCGCTGGGAGGCCGAGGGCGGCTTGGACTACGACCCCAAGCGCGACCACCTGTCCGGCAACGGCGACGGGAAGAGCGCCTGACATGGTGCGCGACGCCGACGGGAAGAGCGCCTGACATGGTGCGCTACGGCGACGGGAAGAGCGCCTGACATGGTGCGCTACGGCGACGGGAAGC
>JBFINV010000168.1:0-5778 GCA_041611015.1 Acidimicrobiales bacterium
GGTCGCGGCGGCGCTGGCCCCGGGCACCTCCGAGCTCCGGGGGACGCTGTTCGCCGAGGACACCATGGCCATGGTCGAGTGCCTGCGAGGGCTCGGTGTCCAGGTCGAGCTGAACCGTGAGGCAGGGCTCATCACTGTGCACGGGGTCGGTGGTCACCTGGAGTCCGGCGCCAGCCTGTGGGTACGCCAGTCGGGCACGACGGCCCGCTTCGTGCTCCCCCTCGCCGCACTGGCCGGCGGTGGATGCGTAGTGGACGGCGACGACCAGATCCGCCGGCGCCCCCAGGGCCACCTGCTCCACACCCTGGTTCAGCTGGGCGCCCAGCCCCGGACCGAGGGCGCCGCCGGGTCCCTGCCGGTGCGCTTCGACCACGGCGGGCTCGCGGGCGGCGCGGCAACGCTGCCCGGCGACGTGTCCAGCCAGTTCGTCTCCGGCCTGCTCCTGGCGGCACCGGCCATGGAGCAGGGACTGCGGCTCGAGCTGACGGGCGAGGTGGTGTCCCGTCCCTACATCGCCATGACCGTGGCGGTCATGGCCAGCTTCGGCGTCGACGTCGTCGTGTCCGGTGATCGGTGTTACGAAGTGGCCCCGGGCCGATACCGGGCCGGGCCCTACGTGGTCGAGCCCGATGCCTCCGCAGCGTCGTACTTCTTCGCTGCAGCGGCGGTGTCAGCGGGCCGGGTGGCCGTGGACGGGTTGGGCAGTGCTTCGATCCAGGGCGACGCCGGCTTCGTGGAGGTGCTCGACGAGATGGGGGCCGCAGTCACCCGCACCGAGGTTCGCACCGAGGTGCGGGGGACCGGTGAGCTGGCGGGGATAGACGTGACCCTGACCGACATCTCCGACACCGCGCCGACCCTGGGCGCCATCGCCCCGCTCGCGTCCGGTGTCGTCCGGGTGGGTGGGATCGGGTTCATCCGTAACAAGGAGAGCGATCGCATCGCTGCAGTCGTCACCGAGCTGCGCCGTCTGGGTGCCGACGCAGAGGAGGGGGAGGATGGCTTCGTGGTCCGGCCGAGCCCGGTCCACGGCGGCGTGGTGCAGACCTACGACGACCACCGGATCGCCATGGCCTTCTCCGTGCTGGGTCTGGTGGTGCCCGGCATCTCCATCGCCGACCCGTATTGCGTGACCAAGACCTTCCCCGAGTTCTACGACGCGCTGGACGCGGTCCGGGCTGCTGGCGATGCCGAGCTCGCAGTGCTGGCGATCGACGGCCCGGGCGGCTCCGGCAAGTCGACCGTGGCCCGGGGTGTGGCGGCGCGCCTCGGACTGCAGTACCTGGACACCGGCGCCATGTACCGCAGCGTGACCCTGGCTGCGCTCCGAGCGGGCGTCGATCCCGGCGACGAGGCCGCGGTCGCGGACCTGGCTCGACGGAGCGACATCGAGGTCGGGCTCGACACCGTGACCCTGGACGGTGACGACGTGACCTCCGAGATCCGCTCCGAGGCGGTCACCGCGACCGTCAGTCAGGTGGCGGCCAACCCCGCGGTGCGGGCCACGATGCGCCGTCAGCAGCGAGCCTGGGCCCGGGCCCGCGGCGGCGGGGTTCTCGAGGGCCGCGACATCGGCACCGTCGTCTTCCCGTCGGCCCGTCTGAAGGTCTACGTCACCGCATCGCTCGAGGAGCGGGCCCGGCGCCGGGCCGCCGAGACCGGCGCCGGTGCCGACGAGATGGTCGGGGCCCTGCGAGCTCGTGATCGCAAGGACAGCAGCCGCGCGGACTCGCCGCTCACCGAGGCGGCTGACGCCGTGGTGGTCGACACAACGGGCCTGACCGTGGAACAGGTGGTGGACCAGGTGGCGGAGCTCTTCGGTGCGTGAGGAGGACGCCCACGACCGACCCGGCGGGCGCATGTCCGTCGGCGCCCGGATCACGTATCGGGTCCTGCACCTCCTGGCCCACCTGGCGGCCCGGATCTGGTTCCGGGCTGCGGTGCACAACCGGTCGAACATGCCGGCGCACGGTCCGGTGATCATCTCCCCGGTCCATCGCTCCAACCTCGACGTCCCGCTCCTGGGGGCCACCTGCCACCGGCGGCTGCGCTACCTGGCCAAGGGATCGTTGTTCGAGACCCGCTTCTGGGCCTGGTTCCTAACCGTGCTCGGTGGGTTCCCCCTCGACCGGGAGGCCTCGGCCGACCGCAGCGCCCTCAAGGCTGCCGCCACCGTGCTGGAGCGCGGGGAGCCGCTGGCGGTGTTCCCGGAGGGCGAGCGCAAGTCGGGGCCCCGGGTGCACCCGATGCACGACGGCGCGGTGTGGCTGTCCGTGCGGACCGGGGCCCCGATCCTGCCGGTGGGCATCGGTGGGTCGGAGCGGGCCATGCCCAAAGGAGCCAGGATCCCGAAGCCGACCAAGCTGGTCTTCCTCTACGGCGAGCCCATCGACCCGCCCACCAACCCCGACGGGCGGCGGGTCAGCCGGTCGCAGCTGCGGGCGGCATCGGACGAGCTTCGGGCGACCCTCCAGGAGCTGTTCGACGAGGCCCAGCGGATGGCGGGGTGTCCCAACCCTGCGGGCTGAGCGCGGGGGTCAGCCGGCATGGTGAGCGCCGGCGCCGCCGCGGTGGCGGTCGACGAAGGCCCGGGCGGCCTCGAGGTCCAGGCCGTTGCAGAGCTGGCGCACCCCCCAGGCCGTGAAGGCGATGTCGGCACCGTTGTCGAAGCGCCGGGCCCCGGGGGCCACCACCACGCCGTGCTCGCCGGCGAGGCCGCGCAGGGCCTCGACATCGGCGGCAGCCGCGTCCGTCCCGTACTGGAGCAGCACCAGACCGGACTCCAGGGCCGCCACCTGCCTGGGCTCGGTGATGGGGGAGCGGTGGACCCCCTCGACGGGCCCCGGGATCTCGTGGGGGCCCGACGTGGGCGGACTGTGGGCGAAGCCGACCTCGGCCCCCGGCAACACGTGGATGGAGCCGGCCTCGACCAGCTGTTCGGGCTCGCCGCAGCTGGCGGCTCCGCCGGCGCCCGAACAGGCGCTCGCGAGGGTGGCGATGGCGAGGAGTGATCGGCGGGACCGCAGCCTCATCGCAGCGCCGACAGGACAGCAGACGCGTCCAGGCGACGATCGTCGAGCAGCGGGGCGTCGGGCTCGGGGCGCAGGCCCCGGCGGGCCACCCAGCCGACCGCGCCGATGAGCTCGCGGAGAGCACGGGGCGGTGGGAAGTACTCGTCCTCGTCGGTGGTGCGCAGCTCCTCGACGCCATCCGTGGGATCCAGCGTCCGCAGCACCTCGAGCACCACCTCCTCCGGTGCCGACGCGCCGGCGGTGACCCCCACCGTGCCGGACAGGTCGTCGGGCAGCTCGTCGGCTGCGTTGACTCGGAGGACCCGGGGGCAACCCGCCTCCACCGCCAGCTGCTGCAAGGCCCGGGTGTTGGAGGAGTTGGCGCTGCCGATCACCACCACCGCGTCGCAGCGCTCGGCGATGGCGGTGAGCGCGCCCTGGCGGTTGGTGGTGGCGAAGCACAGGTCCGAGCGCCCCGGGGTCCAGAGGTCAGGGAAGCGGGTTCGGGTGGCGTCGAGGACATCGGCCCACTCGCGGTGGCTGAGGGTGGTCTGGGCCAGCAGCGCCACGGGCTCGTCGAACTCGGGCAGGGCCGCGACCTGGACGACGTTCTCCACCCGGTGCATGGCCTCGGGAGCGACCGCCATCGTGCCGACGGCCTCCTCGTGGCCCTCGTGGCCCACGTAGACGATCTGGTAGCCCTTGCCGGATCTGACCTTGACCTCGTGGTGGACCTTCGTGACCAGGGGGCAGACCGCGTCGACCACGTAGCTCCCCCGGTCGGTCGCAGCCCGGACCACCTCGGGCGCCGAGCCGTGGGCGCTCAGCATGATGGGCCGGCCCGGGGGGACCTCGTCGATGTCGTCGACGAAGACCACGCCCAAGGCCTCGAAGCGCTCCACCACCAGCTTGTTGTGGACGATCTCGTGGTAGCAGTAGACGGGCGGGTCGAAGGCCCGCACCATCCATGCGAGGGCCTTGATGGCCATCTCCACCCCGGCACAGAAGCCCCGGGGGGCGGCCAGGAGCACCCGATCCACGTTCACCGGACCCAGTGTGGCCGCTGGTTCGCCGGATACGGCGGTCCCGCCGGAGCCGGTCTCACGTTGCACCAGACCAGTCTGGCGGATCGCGCCGGCCTCGCGACATCCTCGCTCGGCCGCTGTCTCGCCGCCGAGCCGTCCACTGGCATTGCTCAGCAGACTCCCTAGCCTGAAGCCATGTCTGCTCCCCGCGTCGTCGAGGTGGTGCCCGGGTCTCCGGCCGCAGCCGCCGGCATCGGCGTGGGCGACGAGCTGGTGAGGATCAACGGCGAGGCGCCCCGGGACGTCATCGCCTACCAGCTGCTGACCGACGGCCCGACGCTGGACATCGAGCTGCGCCGAGGTCAGCTCATCATCGACGCCGAGGTCCGGAAGAACGCGGGCGAGCCGCTGGGTCTGGAGGTCCACTCGGCGCTGTTCGATCAGCTCCGGACCTGCGACAACCACTGCGAGTTCTGCTTCATCCACCAGCTGCCGCCGGGGCTGCGCCCGAGCCTGTACCTCAAGGACGACGATTACCGGCTCTCGTTCCTCTACGGGAATTTCACCACCCTGACCCGGTTCACCGAGGCCGACCTGGAGCGGGTCGTCACCGAGCGGCTGTCGCCCATCAACGTGAGCATCCACGCCACCGACCCCCACATCCGCGCCGAGATGCTGCGGAACAAGCGGGGGGCCACCAGCCTCCGCTGGCTCCGGGCCCTGCTGGACCACGGCATCGACGTCCACGGGCAGGTGGTCGTGTGCCCGGGCGTGAACGACGGGCCGGTGCTCGAGGACACCCTCTGCACCATCCTCGAGAAGTACCGCGACCTCCGGTCGGCCTGCGTGGTTCCCCTCGGCGTGAGCCGGCACAGCCGGGAGGCCAGGCTCCGGCCCCACACCCGGGACGAGGCCCGGGCCGTGCTGGACGCGGTGCACCGCTGGCAGGGGACCTTCGCCCGTCACCTCGGCCGGCGGCTGGTGCACGCCGCCGACGAGTACTACCTGATGGCCGAGCGGCCCTTCCCGCCCGCGGACGCCTACGAGGGCTTCGACATGCACGAGGACGGGGTGGGGATCGCTGCCACCTTCGCCAGGGAGCTTCGGGGCCAGGTCGACGTCCCGACCGGCCCGGCTCCGGGGTTCTTCGCCTGGGTCGAGGGCGCACCTGCGGACGGCTATCGGGCTCCCCGGGCCGTCGGCAGCCCCGTGGACCTGCGCCCGCGGCCCGGTGCGCCGATCGGCATCCTGACCGGCGCCTACGGAGCCTTGGTGCTCGAACCTCTGGTCGCCGAGCTGGGCCGGACCGACGTTCGGGTGATTCCGGTCGTCAACGAGTTCTTCGGCGGAAACGTGGCCGTGGCCGGGCTGCTGGTGGGCGAGGACCTGGCTCGGGCCCTGTCGGCCCAGCCCCACGGACACCGCTACCTGCTCCCGGACGTCTGTCTCTCCCGGGGCCGGTTCCTCGACGGCACCACGCCCCAGGACCTGCCCCGGCCCGTCGAGGTGATCGCCACCGACGGGGTGGCGCTGCGGCGAGCCCTCGAACCGCCGCGATGAGCGAGACCGAGGCCGTGTTGCCCACGGTTGCCATCGTGGGCCGGCCCAACGTGGGCAAGTCGACGCTTGTGAACCGGATCGTGGGGAGACGCGAGGCCATCGTCGAGGAGCGTCCGGGAGTGACCCGCGACCGCAAGGAGGTGCTGGCCGACTGGGGCGGCCGGCGCTTCGTGGTGGTCGAC
>JBFINV010000169.1:0-5695 GCA_041611015.1 Acidimicrobiales bacterium
AACCCGTCTCTGACCATCGCCGCCCTGGCGGAACGGGCCATGGCCCTGCTGCTGGCGCAGCTCGGCCGCCAGGCCTCAACCGGCCCGGCGCCGCGCCTCGGCGATCCGGCTGCCCCCGGCGTCACCTTCCGCGAGCGCATGACCGGGACCTGCCGGCCACCCTCAGGTGGCGAGGAGGCCGAGCTCGACCTCCAGCTGACGATCGCGTTCGCCGACCTCGCCGCCCTCGAGGAGGACCCCACCACCCCCGGACAGGTCCGGGGCAGCGTGCATGTCGGCATCGAGGGTCTGGGCCCCATGCCCGTCGAGTCGGGCACCCTGGTGCTCTTCCAACCGTCGACCGAGGTGGTCGACCAGGCGGACATGGTGTACGACCTGGTGTGCCGGGGCGACGACGACCATCGGTACCGGGTCTCGGGCGTCAAGCACATGCACGACCACCCCGGCTTCGACATGTGGCGTGACACCACCCGGCTCGAGGTCACGGTCACCCGACTCCACGGCGACACCGAGGGACCGGTGGTGGCCACGGGCCAGGCGGCGCTGGGCCCTGTGGCGCTGGTGCGGATGATGGCGAGCATGCGCAGCACCGGCGACCGACCCGGCCTCCTGGCGCGGATGCGGGGCACGTCTCGCTTCGGTTGGCGTTTCCTGCGGGGGCTGTCGGGCACCTACGGCAAGACGTTGCGCCAGCGCACCCAGTTCGAGTCCGTCGACGACCAGCCGCCGCGCCGTTCACTGCAGCTTCCCGAGTCCACCACCCACTGGGCTCGCCAGGACCTGACCTGGACCGAGACCGACCCGGGCGAGGCCGCCATGCTCAAGTTGCAGCGCTTCCGAGGTGGTTCGAGGGGTCCGGTGCTGCTCGCGCCCGGGTTCGCCATGGCCGCCAGCCAGTTCCTGGTCGACACCATCGAGCCCAACCTCGTCGAGCAGCTCGCTGCAGCCGGCTACGACGTCTGGCTGTTCGACTATCGGGCCGGGATCGACCTGCCCACGGCTCGGGACCCCTTCACGGTGGACGACGTGGCCTTGGTCGACTGGCCGGCTGCGGTGGAGCGGGTGCGCCAGGTCAGTGGGGCCGCCAGCGTCCAGGTCATCGCCCACTGCGTGGGATCCATGTCGCTGCAGATGGCGCTGCTCGGCGGGATGACCGGGGTTCGCTCGGCGATCACGTCGCAGGTCACCGTCCACCCGCGGATGCACTGGTCGATGCGAGCCAAGACCAAGCTCCGGATTCCGCGACTGCTCGAGGGCATGGGGATCCGGACCGTCGAGCCCCAGACCGACCTGACCCTGAGCGATCGGCTCCTGGATCTGGCGGTGCGGGTGAACCCGCTGCTGCGGGGCGAGCGCTGCAACAACCCGGTGTGTCGCTGGGTGTTCTTCTTCTTCGGCCCCACCCACGTCCACGACCAGCTCGACCCTCGCACCCACCAGCGGATCGCCGAGCTGTTCGGTGTCGCCAGCCTACAGGCCCTCGACCACATCGCCTTGTGCGTCAACGCCGGGCACGCGGTCGACCACACCGGCGCCGACACCTACCTCCCCCACATCGACCGGTTCCGGATTCCGATCACGTTCCTGGTCGGCGAGCGCAACCGGATCTTCTACCCGACGAGCACCGAGAAGACCCTCGCCTGGCTGCGTGAGAACACCCCGAAGGAGCAGTACGAGGAGCTGTACCGGGAGCTGCGCTACCCCGATTACGCCCACCTCGATCACTTCATCGGCAGAGACGCTCCCGTCGAGGTCTTCCCCCGCCTCATCGAGGATCTCGACCGGTTCAACTAGCCCTGCGCTCCAGGCGGGCCAGGACCCCACGGCTGCGCTCGGCCATGGCGAGAGCGCCCATCTTCTCGTGACGCCGCACCGCGTCGTCGAGGTGGTCGTGGGCCACCTCGGCCTCCCCCCGAACCTGGGCCAGCAACCCCAGGTAGTGCGTGACCGAGCCCCAGAAGGTGCTCAGGCCGGTCATGACGTTGCGAGACGAGTAGGGCAGGAGCGCGTCGTACACGGTCGCAGCGGTTGCCGCGTCGCCCAGGGTCGAGGCGGTGTTGGCAGCCAGGGCGAGCACCGGGAACCAATCCACCCGGGCCTCGGCGGCCACGAACCCGGGCGGGCCCAGGCGCTCCAGCTCGGCAGCAGCCCGATCGGCCTGACCGGTCTCGGCTGCGATCCACATCGTCATCGCTCGCCACATCGGCCGCTCCGGCTCGGCGTTCGCGAGCCGATCCCACCACCGCATCGCATCTCCGAGGTCGCCCTGCCACCAGCGCCAGACAACGGTCTGGAACTCGTGGGCCAGCCGGGCCTGGAACCGCTGCCCGTGCGCGGTCATGAGCTCCTGAGCCTGGCGCGACAGCTCGAAGGCCTCGTCGTAGCGCCCGGCGATCCCCGCCTGGGTGGCTGCGAACGCCAGCGCCAGGCGGCGGTACTCGCTGTAGCCGAGGCGCTCGGCGAGCGCGCCATGACGGTGTGACAGCTCGACCGCGGACTCGTAATCGCCCAGCTCCAGCAACAGATGGGTCCGACACTTGCCCGCCGCCAGCAGCACCTCGAGATCGCCCAGCTCCCGCACGGCATGGTCCAGCTCCGAGAGGATCCGCAGCAGCCGCCCGGTCTCGGGCGGGCTGTTGAGGGCCCAGAAGCAGGTGATGAGGACCCGGGCGCTCAGCCTGGGGTCGCCCACCTCGTGGGCCAGTGCCATTGCCTCCTCGCACCACTCGCTCCGGGTCGGGCGACTGACCTGCCAGTACTCCACTTGGGCCAGCCGGGAGCGCACCCGAGCCCGGCGCGCGGGATCGAGGGGGCTGGCGTCGGCCTCGCTCAGCAGCGCGAGCACCTGGTCGTCGACCACGTCCTCGCCGAGGGGCAGGTCCCCGCCGAACTCGAGCGCGGCATCGGCGAGGAGGTCGAAGCGCCCGGTCGCCCGAGCCGCGTCGGCGGCCCCGACACAGGCCTCCTTGGCCGAGTTGATGTCACCGGCGGCGTTCTCGGTGGTGGCCAGGTCGAGCAGCAGCTGAGCCTTGGTCTCGGGGATCCCGCCGCGCTGGTCGAGCAGCTCGATGGCCCGGTGCAAATGGGCCGATGCAGTCTCGTACCCGAAGCGTCGCCGGGCCTCCGCAGCTGCGGTACGGAGGCATTCCACCGCCCGGTCCAGGTCCCCGGCCCGACCGGCCATGGCCCAGTGGTGACCGAGCACGCCGATGTCGACCGGCACCCGGCGCCCGCGCCGGTACTCGAGGGCCTCGGCTATGGCCCGGTGGCGCCCAGGGAGCGACCCGGGGGGCACCAGGGCCCGGAGGGCCTCGGCGAGCAGCGGGTGCACGAACTCGAACAGGCCGGGGTCGCCCTCCACCGCCGCCACCAGGTAGTCGTCCACCAGTTCGTTGACCGCGTCGCCCACAGCGTCGGGGCCCAGACCGCAGGCCTCGCCGGCGAGGAGGGCATCGAAGGGGCTTCCGAGCAGCGCGGCAACGGTGGCCAGCTCCCGGCCTTCGTCGGAGTACGAGGCCAGGCGATCACGCATGCGCTCCTGGACGCTGGCCGACGCGGCGATGGTGCCGGCGCCTCGGCGCTGATCGAGCAGGGTCTCGGTGACCAGCAGCGGGTTGCCGCTCGTGCTCTCCCAGAGGGCCTCGAAGAGGTCGGGGTCTATGTCGGCAGCTGCCGCGAGCTCGAAGACCGCGGCCCGAGCGAGCGCGCTGAGCTCGAACCGGCACAGCCGGCCCGTGCCCCGGGCTCCGCTCAAGGCCCGTGTGAACGCAGCCTCGCTGGTCGAGGCGGCGAGAGGCCTCGTGCCGGCCAGGATCAGGACAGGTTCGAGTCGGTCCTCGACGAGATACCGGACCAGCTGCAGCGACGGCTCGTCGGCTGCGTGGAGATCGTCGAGGATCACCATCACCGGCCGGCCGTCGGCGACCTGGCGCAGGAGCTCGGCGAACGCGGCGTGCGGCCGTGCGGTGCCGGCCCCGGTGTCGACGCTGATCGCACCCGCCAGCTTGTGGAGTCGGTCGAGCGACTCCGGGTCGGTGTCCGCGGCGCTGTGCGGCAGCATGATCTGGGTCATGCGCCGCCAGAGTGCATACGGGCCGCTCTGGGCGTCGGTCGCCCGGCCGAAGAGGATCAGGTGTGAGTCCGGCGCAGCCTCGGCCACCTCGGCGAGCAGCCGGGTCTTCCCCTGCCCGGGGTACCCCTCGATGACCGCGAGCATGGGGGCGGTCTTCGGCCTCTCCACCAGCCGGGTCAGCTCGGCAACCAGGGCGTCGCGGCCCACCAGCGGGTAGCGACGCTCTGGTAGCCAGCTCAGGTCGGATTTCAGCGCCGGCGCCGAGATCTGCGGGGGTGCGACCCTGGTGGCGGCCCCGGTCCAGCTGCCGCGGTCGAGCGAGAGCTCCGGGTCGTGCCGGAAGATCGCGGCCTCGAGCTCGGTGAGCTCGGGGCCGGGCTCGAGCGAGAGGGCATCGACCAGCGTGGAGCGGGCCCGCTGGAACGTGCGGAGCGCATCGGTCTGGCGTCCGCTGCGGTACTGAGCCAGCATCAGGTCTCGCCAGAACGCCTCGTCGAAGGGGTGCTCGGTCACGAGCATCTCCAGCTCACCGCAGAGGGCCACGTGGTCGCCGAGGGCGAGGCGAGCGCCGACGAGCAGGTGGTGTGCGGCCCGGCGGGACTCGTCGAGGGCCTGCACCTCGGTCGTGGCCCAGCGCTGGTCGCGGACCTCGATCAGCGCCGGCCCCCGCCACAGGTCGAGAGCGTCGCGGGCCAGCGTCTGGACCCGCTCGGGCGACACGTCGGCGCGGGCCGCCTCGGCGACCCTCCGCTGGAAGACCATGGTGTCGACGGTGCAGCGGTCGGCGTCGAGCTGGTAGGCGGTCCCGGTGTGATCGGGGCTGATGAAGTCCACGCCGGCCTCGCGCCGGAACTGGGACAGGTAGGTCCGGATGGACCGGACGGCCTGTTCGGGCCGCTGACCCGGCCAGATCTGCTCGGTGAGCGTGTCGAGGGGGACGGCGCCACCCCGCAGCGCGAGCATGGCCAGCAACCCCAGGCGCTTCTGGCCCCGCAGCGGCAGGATCCGGGCTCCGACGGCGGCCTCGATGGGACCCAGGAGCCGGACGTCCACGCGCTCGGTCACAGCTCGAGCCCGCTCGGCGCGCGGAGCCACCGGGGCGGATCTGCCGCTGGCATGCGCCAAGCGTAGTTGTCCGTCGGCCTACTCGATCCGGCGACAGTCCGCGACCACCTGCTCGCCGTCGCCCCAGGCCTCCATGAGCCAGCCGGCCTCGTCGGTCAGGAACCGGACTCGGACCGATGCACCGACTTCCACGTCCACGACGGTCTCCACGCCGTCGACCTCCTCGACCGACATCACTCGGGCCACCTCGCCCTCGACGAGGACGCCGACGTCGCCGAACCCGCACGACACCCGGCCGTCGTACGGGCGGTCACGAGGCTCGACCCTCCAGGTCTCCGAGCGGATGCGGCGGCGGCCGATCCAGGCCTCGACGTGGACCTCGACACCGTCGTTGGTGAAATACGCGTGGACCACCTCGCCGTGGGCGACGACCACGACGGGCTCCCACCATTCGTGGCTCCAGACCACTCCCAGCCACAGCTGATCACCGTCTCGCTCGACGACGACGGTGCCCACCTCGCCCACCTGGATCTCCCGGCGGGTCTGTACCTACTGGTC
>JBFINV010000170.1:0-5695 GCA_041611015.1 Acidimicrobiales bacterium
CGACGTCGATCCGGAGGCCGTGGAGGTGTGCGAAGCGGCCCTGGCGCTGTGGGCCTCGCGAGCCGGGGTCTGGCGGGAAGCGGGCGACCATCTGGTGGTGGCGGACACCCTCCACGACGGGAAGGACGCCTTCCCGGCGCGAGCAGGAGGGTTCGACGCCGTGGTCGGAAACCCGCCGTTCCAGAGCCAGCTCCAGGCGTCCACGTCGAGGGGACCCGACGCCTCGGGCCGGCTGCGGCGGCGCTGGGGTGCCGACGCCGGACCGTACGCCGACAGCGCGGCCTACTTCCTGCTGGCGGCGCTGGAGCTGTGCGCCGACGGCGGCCGGGCGATGCTGCTGCAACCGCAGTCCGTCCTGGTCACCGCGGACGTGGCCCCGATCCGGGCGGCGGCGCTCCGGCGAGCGGGGTTGCTCGGGCTCTGGGTCGGCGACGGCCGCTCCTTCGAGGCCTCGGTGCGGGTCTGCGCGCCGCTGCTGGAAGCCGGCGAGGCCCAGCCCGACCGGGTCCGGAGGTGGTGGGGCCCCGACGTCGAGCCGATCGACCCCTGCGACCCCGTCGACGGTGACCAGTGGGGGAGCCTGGTGGCCGACCTGGTCGGCGCCCCGCCGGTGGCATCAGCCCCAGGCGAACCCATCGGCACCTCCTGTGAGGCCACGGCCGGGTTCCGAGACGAGTTCTACGCGTTGACGGCGAAGGTGACCGACGCGGCGCGTGGCCCGCACCCGGAGCTGATCACGGTCGGGATGATCGACCCGCTGCGCAGCCGCTGGGGCGCAGGGACCTTCCGGATCGCCGGCAGCCGTCACTCGCACCCCCGGGTGGACCTCGACGCCGTGGCCCAGGACTCGCCGAAGGTGGCCGCATGGGCCCGCCGGCTGCTCCGCCCCAAGGTGTTGGTGGCCACCCAGACGCCGACGATCGAGGTCATCGCGGACGAGGCCGGGGTCCTCGTGCCCTGCACGCCCGTGATCGCGGTCCTGCCGGCGCCGGACCGGTTGTGGCACGTGGCTGCGGCGCTGACCTCGCCGGTGGCCTCGGCCCACGCGCTGAACGCCACCGCCGGTGCTGCGCTGTCGGCGGGGACCATCAAGCTGTCGGCGCGGCAGCTGTTGGCGCTGCCGGCGCCGGTCGACTCGGGGGCCTGGGACGATGGAGCGGCCTTGGCGCGAGTAGCAAGCCGGGCTCACGAGCCGGTCGAGTGGCGCCGGAACCTGCTGGAGCTGGGTCGGGTCATGTGCCGCGCTCACGGCGTGGACCCCGACGACGGCCTGCTGGGCTGGTGGGCCGAGCGCCTCCCGGCCTGGCGCTGAGCCCCACACTGCGTCACCCGGGTTGCAAACGGTGAGGCCGGCTGGTTGACTCGTGCGAGACATCAGGAGAGGCCGACGCCGTCAGGCAGAGGTCCGGCAACCTGGGATGGACACCCAAGGTGCTTTCCCGCCCCGTGCGGGGATGTGGCCGAAGTGGGCTCGGTGAGCCCGTTTGGGCAACGAAGTGTCCGGGGAGCCCCACCGTCGGTGGGTCGCCTCCGATGCACAGCACCGGGCCCCTCCCGAGAAGGAGGCTGCGGTGCAGCCGGTCGTAGACTCAATCGAGGCGAACTCACCCGATCTGCGCGCTGTGGGCGCCGGCTCCGGCGATGCGATCATGGTCGGCGGCCGGCCCGACCAGCCTCGAACAACCGCCATGTCTCCCCGTCACCCCTCTCGCCGCCTCCCCGACGACCTGCCGGTCACCGGCGCGTGGCAACCGGACGATCCCGTGGGTCGTCGTCGGTTCGTCACCATCACCGACGATCGTCCGTTCGTGCTCGAGAACGGCGCCAGCCTGCCCGAGGTGGTCATGGCCTACGAGACCTGGGGGGAGCTCGACGAGGACGCCTCCAACGCGGTGCTGGTCTGCCACGCCCTCACGGGCGACTCGCACGTGCACGGACCCAGCGGGCCGGGCCACCCCACACCGGGCTGGTGGGACGAGCTGGTCGGGCCGGGCAAGGCGATCGACGCCGACAGCCACTTCGTGGTCTGCGTGAACGTGCTCGGCGGCTGCCAGGGCAGCACCGGCCCGGCGTCGATCGACCCCAGGACCGGCCGGCCCTACGGCTCGTCCTTCCCCACCGTCACCATCCGCGACATCGTCCGGACCCAGGCTCGGGTGGCGGATCGGCTCGGCGTGCGGCGGTGGAAGTCGGTGGTCGGGGGGTCCATGGGCGGCATGCAGGTGCTGGAGTGGGCGATCATGTTCTCTGATCGGGTGCGTTCGATCGCGCCCATCGCCACCACCGTGGCCGCCAGCGCCCTGCAGATCGCTTGGAGCTCGGTCGGCCGCTCGGCGCTGGTCCTCGATCCCAACTGGCGCGGAGGCGACTACTACGACGCCGAACCCGGCGACGGTCCCCACGCCGGGCTGGCGTTGGCCCGAGCCATCGCCCAGATCCACTACCGCAGCGACATCAGCCTGCAGCAGCGCTTCGGGCGGGCCCTGGTGGAGCCCGGCGCCATGTTCGGCCTCTGGGACCGTTTCCAGATGGAGAGCTACCTGGATCACCACGGCCAGAAGCTGGTGCGGCGCTTCGACGCCAACTCCTACCTGGTGCTGAATCGGGCCATGGACACCCACGACATCGCCCGGGGGCGGGGGTCGCTGGAGGCCGCGGTCAGCCGGATCCAGGTGCCGGTGGTGACCGCCAGCATCACCACCGACATCCTGTACCCGCCCCACCAGCAGCTCGAGATCTGTGACCTGGTGAAGGCCGCAGGTGGCGACCCGGTCCACATCACGATCGACAACCCCCACGGCCACGACGGGTTCCTCCTGGCCCCCGACGAGGTGGGCCCCCTGCTGGCGGAGCTGTTGGCGCGGGACCTGCCATGAGCGACCTGCCCCTGCACCCGGACACCCGGCTGGTCACGGCTGGGCGCGACGCCGACGACACCTCGCTGGCGCCGCCGCTCTACCCCACGTCGACCTTCACCACCCCGACCGTCGAGGACGGCCGGCGCATGGCCAAGGACCCGACCGAGGAGCGCTACTACACCCGCTACGGCAACCCCACCATCGCCGCCTTCGAGGCCGCGATCGCCGAGCTCGAGGGAGCGGAGCGGGCCCGGGCGTTCGCCTCGGGCATGGGGGCCCTCAGCGCAGTGGTCCTGGGCCTGTGCTCGTCGGGAGACCACGTCGTGAGCCAGCGCCAGATCTACGCGGGCACCCAGCTGCTGCTGCAGGCCGTGTGCCCTCGCTTCGGCATCGACGTGACGTTCGTCGACGCCACCGAGCCCGGCGCCTTCGCCGCCGCGGTGATCCCGGGCCGCACCACCCTGGTCCTGGCCGAGACCCCGGCCAACCCCCGCCTCGATCTGGTGGACCTCGAAGAGCTCGGCGCCATCGAGGGACCGGTGACCGCGGTGGACTCCACGTTCGCCCCACCGTTGGTGCAGCGCCCGCTCGAGCACGGCGTGCAGCTCAGCGTGCACTCCGCTACCAAGGCCATCGGCGGCCACAACGACGCCACCCTCGGGGTGGTGTCCGGCAGCAACGAGCTCCTCGACTGGCTGTGGTCCTTCGCGGTGCTCCAGGGCGCCAACGCCGCCCCCTTCGACGCCATGAACGGGCTGCGCGGTCTGCGGACCCTGGCGGTCCGGCTCGAGCGGCAATCGGCAACGGCCCAGCGGGTGGCCGAGTTCCTGGAGGAGCATCCTGGGGTGGTCTCGGTGCGCTACCCGGGTCTCCCCAGCCATCCCCAGCACGACCTGGCCAAGCGGCAGATGGCCCTGTTCGGCGGGCTGCTGACGTTCGACGTGGCGGGCGGCTTCGAGGCCGGGCGGCGGCTCGTCGAGTGCACCCGGCTGGCCCGGCTGGCCTCCTCGCTCGGCGGTCCCGAGACCCTGGTGACCCATCCGGCGTCGTCCACCCACGGCGGGCTGTTCCCCGCAGAGCTCGAGGCCGCGGGCATCGGCACCGGCACCATCCGGCTGTCGGTTGGGCTCGAACATCCCGACGACCTGGTCGCCGACCTGGACCAGGCCCTGGGTGCCTGAAGGCATCGAGGTCGAGCTGTACCGGCGAGCCGCGCTGGTCGCGCTCGGCCGGCCCATCGCCTCGGTCCGGATTCCGGTGGCCGCCTACGTCCGAGGCGGATCCGATCGCCGTGAGATCGAGGCCAGGCTGGTGGGGGAGGGGTTCACCGGAGCCCGGCGGCGGGGCAAGCTCCTGTTGCTGGACAGCCCTGGGGCGGTGCTGGGCCTGCGATTCGGTATGACCGGGCGGTTGATCGTCGACGGGGCAGCGCCGGTCGAGCGCCTCGAGTACGCCAGCGACCGCGACGACCGGGCCTGGGACCGGCTGGTGGTGACCTTCGGGGACGGGGGAACGCTCCGGGTCCGAGATCAGCGCCGGCTCGGCAGCGTGGAGCTCGATCCCGACGAGGGCGCGCTGGGTGTCGACGCCTTCGAGGTGCAGGGGTCCCAGCTCGCCAGCATCCTCGCCACCTCGTCCCGGCCCCTCAAGGCCCGCCTGCTCGACCAGGCCCGGATCGCCGGGCTCGGCAACCTGCTGGTCGACGAGATCCTCTGGCGAGCGTCGCTGGACCCGAGACGGCCCGCGAGCTCGCTCACGAGCCCCGAGCGGAGGCGCCTGCTCCGCCACCTCCGGGCCACGCTCGACGAGTTGCTCCGGCGGGGCGGCTCGCACACCGGCGATCTGCAGGAGCAGCGCCACCGGGACGGTGTCTGCCCCAGAGACGGCGCGCCCATGAAGAGGCACCGGGTTGGTGGTAGAACGACCTACGCTTGTTCGGTACACCAGCGGGCCCAGGACTGAAAGACCGTGCGGACGTCAACCTCGAGATCTGTCATCGCCGCGTCGATCGTGGTTGCCTCCGTGTTGCTCGATGCCGGGGTGGTGATGGCCCAGATCGCCGAGTCCGATGTCGGCGCCCAGCCCGGGAGCATCGAGACCACCCAGCTGGTGACGTCCAGCACCGAGGTCAGGCGAGCGGTCATCGGTCTTCTGGCGGTGGCGTTCGTCGCTGGTCTGTTGACCATCGTGTACTGGTACAAGACCGGCCAGCAGGCCCGCGAGCGGTTCATGCGCCGCCATGGCGGGCGGCACATGGCCGGTCCAGACGGCGATCGGTCCCGCCCCCGCGGCGGGGCTCGGCGGCGTCGGGTGGCAACCCACCCGGGGTACTCCGGTGAGCCCGGTCGCCGCCCGGCCATGATCCCGGCCACAACGGCGCCACCCCACCACCGGGGCCCGGGGCCCGGCGACCACCTGGCCACGAACCCGACGCCAACGTGGACGCCAGCGGCGCCGCCGGCCCGACCAACCTGGCCTGCGGAGCCCCTCCCGGCTGCGGCACCACGTCGGCGCCGTGACCACTACGGGCATGGCTGACCAGCTCGACGTCGACGCCATGATCCAGCGCTTCCGCGAGCGGGCCGCCGCGGTCAAGCGGCGCGACCTGCCGCCGGTCGGGGGTGAGGAGCGCCAGCGCTTCATCGCCCAGGCCGAGACCGACTACATGGACTACGCGCTCATCGGCGACGCCGAGGCTGAGCTCGTGGACGGCATCCTGACCCTCACCGTCGACCTCCGCCCGCCCGGCGCCCGCGACGGCTGAAGCGGCCATTGCCGTGTTCCTGGCCACCCCACCCCAGCGCCGATGACCGAGTCCGACGACGAGCCGGGCCGCC
>JBFINV010000171.1:0-5683 GCA_041611015.1 Acidimicrobiales bacterium
CACCGTGCCGTCGCTGGTGAAGATGCTGCCCCGCTCGCGGCTGAAGTCCCGCTCGATCTGGCGGTTGTTGGCCGGGTTGGCCTGCAGCTCCTCCTGGTCCAGGACATGGATCCGGTTGAGCTGCACGAAGAGGGCGACGAAGCAGACGATGAGCCCCACCCCGAGCAGGCGGATCTGGGCGTTCACGCGGCCACCGGCGCCCGCCGGGCCTCCGCGGCCTCGAGGCGACGCTGGGCGCTGTCGTCGGAGATCCGTAACAGCAACGCCACCAGGACCCAGTTGGCGAGCAGGGACGAGCCGCCGTAGCTGACGAAGGGCAGGGTCACCCCGGTCAACGGCAGGACCCGGATCACCCCGGCGATGATGATGAACGCCTGGAAGCCCAACAGCATGGTCAGGCCCGTGGCCAGCAGCTTCTCGAACGGGCGCTCGGCAAGCAACGCCACCCGGAGCCCGCTCCCGATCATCAGCAGGAACGCGACCAGGATGGCGGTGGTGCCGACCAGGCCCAGCTCCTCACCGATGACGGCGAAGATGAAGTCGGTCTCGACCGCGGGGATGTTGGCGGTGTTGGGGCTGCCGACGCCCAGACCGGTGCCGGTCAGCCCCCCGTCGGCCAGGGCGAACGCGCTCTGGGTGACCTGGAACCCGTCGCCGAAGGGATCGTCGAAGGGATCGAGCCACACCTCGAGCCGATCCTGCACGTGACCGAAACGGCTGTAGGCGAGGGCGGCCCCCCCGGCGAAGAGCACCAGGCTCATCACCAGGTAGGACGAACGCTCGGTGCCCACCCAGAGCATGACCACGAACAGGGCGAAGAACAGCAGCGACGAGCCCAGGTCCTTCTCGGCCACCATCACCAGCACCGACGCTCCCCATGCGAGCAGGATCGGTCCCAGGTGTCGGGCCTCGGGAATGGCCATGCCCAGCAGTCGGGTGCTGGACATGGCGAGCACCTCGCGCTTGTCGACCAGGTAGCCGGCGAAGAAGATCGCCAGCGCGATCTTGGCGAACTCGCCGGGCTGGAAGTTGATCGGGCCCAGCGACACCCAGATCCGGGCCCCGTTGATCTCCTGGCCCAGCACCGGCGCCAGGGGCAGGACCAGCAGCCCGATGCCGGCCAGCATGAAGGTGTAGCGGTACTGCTCCAGCCAGCGGGCCGGGCGGACCACGACCAGGGTGGCCAGGAAGGCGCCGACCCCGAACAGCGTCCAGGTGGACTGGAGGCCCGCCAGGTCCTCGTCGAGGCGGGCGATGAACACGTAGCCGAGGCCGTTGAGGAGCCCGGCCACGGGCAGCAGCACCGGGTCCGCTTCGGGCGCCAGGCGGCGGGTGCCGACGTGGGCGACCAGGAGCAGGCCCAGGATCACCCCGAGGAAGGGCACGATGTTGCCCGGTATCTCCGAGAGCCGGCCCAGGCTGGCCAGCACGTAGGCCGCGACGATCACGACCGCAGCCATGATCAGGAGGGCCAACTCGGTGTTGCGCCGGCTGCGCATCAGCCGCCGGGGTCGCTGCTGGGGGCGGCTCGGGCCTCCAGCTCATCGACGTAGGCCTGGGCAGCCTGGAGGGAATCGAACTCGGGGTTGGCCTCCACCTCCAGGGCCAGCGCGTCGGTGAGGTCGACCCGCAGGAAGGGGGTGGGCTCCTCGACGGTGGGATCGAACCAGAGGACGCCGCCCGGGCGGCCCTGGTAGATGACGATCTGGTCCTGGTCGAAACCCACGAAGTAGTTGTCCCGGGCGTAGGTACCGATCAACCACACTCCGGCGCCGACGATGGCGAGCACGGCGACGATGGACAGGATCGACCTGCGGCGCAAGCCGCGCGAGCGCTGGCGCTCCTCTGCGTCGGGTTCGGGGCCCGACGGGGCCGGTTCGTCGGCGCTGTCGGGGTGGCCCTCGGGGACGCTCACCTGGGGCGCGGCCGCAGCGGCGTCGTCGAACTCACCGGCGCCCTCGTCGACCCGCACCACCAGCACGGTGACGTTGTCCCGACTGCCGGATTCGTTCGCCTGGCGGACCAGGTCATCGACGGTCTCCGCAGGATCGTCGAGCCGGCGCATGGTGGCTGCGATCTGGGCGTCGCTCAGCTCGTCGATCAGGCCGTCGCTGCACAGCAGGTAGCGGTCGCCGGCCCGGGCCGGGACCTCCCAGTAGTCGACGTAGACGTCCTCACCCACCCCGAGAGCCCGGGTCACGATGTTGCGCTGTGGGTGGTGGGCCGCCTGCTCGCGTGAGATCTGGCCGGATCGCACCAGGTTGCCGACGAAGCTGTGGTCCTGGCTGATCTGGGTGAGCTCGCCGTCGGCGAAGCGATAGATACGGGAGTCGCCCACGTTGACCAGGCCCAGGGTGGCCTCGTCGCCGTCGAGCCGAGCCAGGGCACACAGGGTGGTGCCCATGCCCAGCAACGCCGGTTCCGCCTCGGCCCGGTCCAGGATGGCTTCGTGGGCGTCTCGCACCCGATCGATGAGGGCGTCGAGGGTCATGGGCTCGCCGGTCTGCTCGGCGAACACCCCGACGGCCACCGCCGAGGCCACCTCTCCGCCTCGGTGACCACCCATGCCGTCGGCTACCACGAACAGGCCGTCCTCGGCGTGGACCGCGTCCTGGTTGATCTCCCGGACCCGGCCCACGTCGGAGCGGGATCCCCAGCTGAAGCGAGCGCCGCTCATGACGCCTCGAGAACCACGTTGCCGATCTGGATGCGGTCGCCGGGGTGGAGCCGCTCGGGACCGGACAGCGGCTCGCCGTTGTGGAAGGTGCCGTTGGTGGAGCCGAGGTCCTCCACGTGGTACTCCCCGTTGTGCGTGAAGACCCGAGCGTGGAGCTGGGAGACGTAGGTGTCGTCGACGACGATGGTGCAGCCCGGCGCCCTCCCCATGGTCATCTCGGCGCCGATCGGGAAACGCCCCCCGGCGAGCTCGGGCGGCTCCACGATCGACAACGTGGTGAGCCCGCGGCGTCGCGGTCTGGCCTCGCGGCGGGGCCGGCGGGGCGCCGCACGGGCCCGGGGGCGGACCGGGGCCCGCACCTCGGTCCACACCGCCCAGATGACCCGGAGGAAGAACAGGTACAGGAGGGCGAGCAGGCCGAGCTTCAACAGATCGAGGAGTTGCTCGGACACGGCCGCGACAGCCTAATTGTCGCCGTGGGTTGCGGGCCGAGCGGGAGGCCTCACCGACCTCGCCAGCGGGGCCGGCGCTTCTCGACGGCCGCAGCCCGACCCTCGGCGGCGTCCTCGGTGGCGTTGGCGACCTTGCGCATGGTCTCCCCGAAGCGCACCGCCTCCACCCAGGGCAGGTTCTGGGACCGCACGGCCACCTCCTTGGTGGCCCGAGCTGCGAGCGGCGCGGACCGGCACAGCCGCTCGGCCAGCTCCCGAGCCTCGTCGAGCAGCCGGTCGTGGGGCACAACCTTCCACGCCAACCCGATCTCGGCGGCTCGTTCGGCGTCGATCGGTTCGCCGATCAACAAGAGCTCCATGGAATCGGCCCAGCGCAACCGCCGGGGCAAGCGGATGGCGCCGACGATCGTCGGGGTGCCGATTCGCACCTCGGGGTACGCGAAGCTGGCCCGGTCGCTGGCGATGACGAAGTCGCAGAAGGTGACCGCGGTCAGGCCGTAGCCGATGCAGGGTCCGTTGACCGCGGCGATGGTGGGCTTGAACAGCTCCAAGCCGCTCTCGAAGCTGTTGATCGTGGGCTTCTCCCAGAAGGTTCCACCGAAGGTGCCCACGCTGCCGGCGGGGTCCACGAGGTCGGCGCCGGCGCAGAACGCCGTGCCGCTGCCGGTGACGATGGCCACCCATGCCTCCTCGTCACCCAGGAAACGGTCCCAGGCGGCATTGAGGCCCTGGCGCATGGCGCCGTTCACCGCGTTGAGCCGATGCGGCCGGTTGTACGTGATGGTGACCACGTGACCGTCCTGGTCGTAGAGGACAGGGTCGTCTTTGTGGCTCATTGCTCGGGTGGTCAGCTGGCTTCGAAGCGGATGCGGATGCTGCCGAATGCCAGCAGGTCGCCGTCGCGGAGCTGGCGTTCGGCGATGCGCTCGCCGTTCACGAAGGTGCCGTTGGTGGAACCCAGGTCGACCAGGCGGAAGCCGGTGCCGTGGGGACGGATCTCGGCGTGGTGGCGGCTGACGTTCGCGTCCTCGAGAACCAGGGTGGAGTCGCTCAGCCGTCCGACGGTCACGATGGCCTCGCCGAGAACCACCCCCTGGCCGTCGGGCAGGACCAGCGAGCCGGGGGCCATCCCGCCCTCGCCCTCCCGCAGGCTGGCGGCCACCCGGAAGCTGCCGGTCTTGAGGGCTGGCTCCACCACGATCTCCACGTCGACCGGGCCCAGGAACACGTACTGCTCGTCGCGGGCGTGCTCGAGCGCCGCGTCGGCCAGCTCCCGGCGCAGCGATTCGGTGACCTCGGCGAGGCGCTCGGCGTCGGCAGGCGCCAGAGCGACCACGAAGTGGTTGGGGGCCACCCGCTCACCGTTGACGCCGACCGAGCGGTTGGTCTCCATCTCCCGGACCAGCCGCCGGCCCAGCTCGACGGGCTTGACGCCGCTGCGGAACACGCGTGAGAACGTGCCCTCCACCAGGCGCTCCACGCTGCGCTCGAATGCTCGGATTCCCATCTCGTCTCGTCCCGCTCGGCTGTCGGGGCAACGATACTGACCTCCCCGACCGGTCGTGACGGCGCCCAGGTCGTCAACCGGAGACCGAGCGCCGATCACCAGATAGTGTGCAACCCGGCGGCCGCGCACAGAGGTGTCCAATGGCGGGAGCAACCACTCGGCAGCGTTACCTCGACTCCGTGGTGCAGACCATGCTCGACACCGGGCGGACCGATCTCCCGCTGGTGGCGCTGGCCGAGGCTGCCGGCACCAGTGATCGCATGCTCGTGTACTACTTCAAGACTCGCACGGCCCTGCTCACCGAGGCGGTCAAGACCATCCGGGCCCGGCGGCGCAAGCAGCTGACCCAGGCGCTGGCTGAGGTGCCCAACAGCCGCCCGGTCTCCGACGGGCTGCGCCACGCGTTGCGCTGGCTGACCGGCGAGGAGAACGCCGGCGCCACCCGGCTGTTCTACGACGCTGCCGGCCGAGGCTTCCACGACGAGGTGCCGTTCCGGGATTTCCTCGAGGGGTCGATCCAGGACTCGATCGAGGAGGCCTCGCTCACCGCCCGCCGGCTCGGTGCCGAGGACCCCGAGGCCCGGACCTTCGCCACCATGTTCTCCGCGCTCGCCACGTCGCTGGCCTGCGACCGCCAGGTCACCGGTGACCACCAACGGGTGGACCGGGCCATCGACGCCGCTGCGGGCGCCCTGGCCCTCAGCCTCGGCCTGCCCGTTTGATCGCGGGGCAGGTAGGCTCTACCTCTCCACTCGCGCGAGTGGCGGAATTGGCAGACGCGCAGGCTTCAGGTGCCTGTGTCCTTCGAGGACGTGAGGGTTCAAGTCCCTCCTCGCGCACAACGCTCGAACGCCGTGCCCCACGGGCACGGCGTGTTTGCTGTGTGCCAGCGCGCCTCCATCGCTCCGCTCGGGGCGTCCATGCCACGCAGGCCCTTCGGTGCGGCGGCCTCGCCGGGAAGATGTCACACCGGGTTCGTAAGGTGGGGGCATGTTCGAACACACGTTCGACACGAGCTCCGAGGCCCCGTCCGGACCGCAAGGCGAG
>JBFINV010000172.1:0-5671 GCA_041611015.1 Acidimicrobiales bacterium
GAGCGATTCCGCCGCGACCTGGAGCGGCGCACCGGACGCCCCACCGTGGAGGTGACCAGCGGTGCGCGCCCGGTGCCGCTCGAATTCGCTTACCGGGAGACCCCCCAGCACGAGTCGGTCCAGGAGCTGCTCGACACCGGCGACGTGCCGGTGTACCTGGTGCACTTCACCCAGGCCGACGCCATGTCGGCGGCTCAGTCCCTCACGAGCCTCGACGTGCTCACCAAGGCCGAGAAGGCTCGGGTGAAGGAGGCCGTGGGCGGGTTCCGGTTCGACAGCCCGGTGGGCAAGGACCTGCGCCGCTTCGTGATGGCCGGCATCGGGGTGCACCACGCCGGCCTGCTGCCGCGCTATCGCCTTCTCGTCGAGAAGCTGGCCCAGCAGGGGATCCTCAAGGTGATCTGTGGCACCGACACGCTCGGCGTCGGCGTCAACGTCCCCATCCGGAGCGTGCTGTTCACCCAGCTGTGCAAGTTCGACGGCACCGACACCCGGGTGCTGACCGTCCGCGAGTTCCAGCAGATCGCCGGCCGCGCCGGCCGCAAGGGCTTCGACGAGCTCGGCCACGTCTGGGCCCAGGCCCCCGAGCACTGGATCGAGAACCGGCGCATGGAGGAGAAGGCCGCCACCGACCCCAAGAAGCGCAAGAAGCTGGTGAAGCGGAAGCCGCCGGAGTGGGGCTACGCCCACTGGAACGAGGAGACCTTCCGGCGCCTGGTCGAGGGCACCCCCGAGCCACTGGGGTCGAGCTTCGCGGTCACCCACCAGATGCTGCTGAACGTGCTCGACCGGCCCGGCGACGGCTGCGCCGCGCTCCGGCGGCTGCTGACCGACAACCACGAGCCCCGCCGCCGCCAAAGGGCCCACATCCGCCGGGCCATCTCCATGTACCGGGCCCTGGTCGACGCCGGGGTGGTCGAGATGCTACCCGAGCCCGACGACGAGGGCCGAACGGTGCGGGTCACCATCGACCTGCAGGACGAGTTCGCGCTCAACCAGCCGCTGTCCCTGTTCGCCATGGAGGTCCTCGCCGAGCTCGATCCCGACGACCCGGACTACGCCCTCGACGTGCTGTCGGTGGTGGAGGGGGTGCTGGAGAACCCCAGGCCCGTCATCAAGGCCCAGCTCGACCGGGCGCGCGACCAGCTGATGGCGCAGATGAAGGCCCATGGGCTCGAGTACGAGGAGCGCATGGAGAAGCTGGCCGAGGTGGAGTACCCGAAGCCGCTGGGGGAGTTCCTCTGGGGCTGCTATCGCGTTTTCCGCCAAGCCCATCCCTGGGTCGGTGACGAGGTGGTGCGGCCCAAGAGCGTGGCCCGGGAGATGTACGAGATGGGGTTCGGGTTCCGGGACTACGTCCAGTACCACGGGCTGAAGCGGACCGAGGGGGTGCTCCTCCGCTACCTGAGCGACGCCTACAAGGGGCTCGTCCAGAACGTGCCCGACCGCCACAAGACCGACGAGGTCCGCGACCTGCAGGAGTGGATGGGGGAGCTGGTCCGGCAGGTGGACTCGAGCCTGCTCGACGAATGGGACCGGATCCAGGCCGGCGAGGACCTGCGGGAGGCCGATCCCGCCACCCTCACCGGGGTCCTCGACGCCGGGCGGGCCGACGTCACCGCCAACCACCGGGCCTTCGCGGTGATGGTCCGCAACGCAGCGTTCTGGATCGTCTCCCACCTGGCCCGCCGGGACCACGAGGCCGTGGCCGGGCTCTCCCGGCCCGACGGATCCCGCTGGCGGCCGAGCGAGATCGACGAGCTGATGGCTCCGTACTGGGCCGAGCACGACAGCATCGGGATCGACGCCGACGCCCGCAGTGCCACCTACTTCGACTGGCGCGCCGAGGACCACCGGGTGACCCAGATCATGGCCGATCCCGCCGGGACCAACGAGTGGCGGGTCCTGGCCCGGGTCGACCTGGAGGCATCGCGCCAGGCTGGAGAAGCGGTGCTGGCCCTGGAGAACATCGTTCGCTTGTGACCTGGTTCATGGTCCCGCTCGTGACTTTGGGCGGTGGCTGGAACCGCCGGAGGTTTGCCACAATCGAGCCATGCCCATGCGGCAGGACTGCAAGCACTTCGAGAGCCGGACCTACGCCAACGGTGACACCGTGCGCAAGTGCGACCTGGACCTGGCGCCCGAGGCGCCGTGGCGGTGCCCGGACGACTGCCCCAAGTACACCCCCCGGCTGGTGGACGTCAACTGGAACCACGGGACCCTGGTGACCCCGCCCACGCCCGACGAGCCGCCCGGTCTGGGCGACGACCAGAGCATCGCCCACCTCCTCGACGCGGCCGAGGACATCGTCAACGCAGCCGGGCCCGACATCGTCGCCGAGGTCGAGGCCGAGCGGGCCGCCCGCTCGGGCGGGTTCCTGGGGCGGCTCAAGCGCCGCTTCGGACGCGGCTGACCCCGGCCCGGAGCCTCGGATTTCCACTACGCCGGTAGGATAAATCCGGTCCATCCGTCCACCCCCCGAGGACGCGCACCGGTGTTCCCCACCGACATCGTCGACACCCTGCCTGGGCCCGAGTGGCTCCGGGCCCAGCGCCTGGCTGCGGCCGAGCGCGCCGCCGGCCAGCCCCTCCCCACCTTCGAGCTGGAGGAGTGGCGCTACAGCCCCATCGACGAGCTCCGACTCGAGGACTTCGCTCCCGCCGCCACCGCGCCCGGGGGTTCCGCGGGTCCCGCCGACATTCCCGGGGCCGTGGTCACCGTGGTCACGGTGGACGGGTTCGTGACCTCGATCGACGTGCCCGACGATGGGGTGAAGGGCCTGTCCGTCACCACGGCGTCCGACGGTGCCGGCCAGATCGACCTCGGCGGCGTGGTCGACGTGTTCGGCGAGGCCAACGCCGCCTTCTGCCCGGATCCGGTGGTGATCCGGGTCGAGCCGGGCGCCGACGTCGAGGGGCCGGTGGTGGTCACCCACCACGTTCGCAGCGACGGCGTGGCCGCGTTCCCTCGGGTCCACGTCGAGCTCGGTGCCGACGCCTCGCTCGGCGTGGTCGAGGTCCTGCGCTCGAGCGACGTCTCGGCGCTGGTCGCGCCGGTCACCCGGCTGGCCGCCGCCGGGGCCAGCCGACTGCGCTACCAGGTGGTTCAGGAGCTGGGACCCCGGGTCTGGCAGCTGGGCTCGCTCGTGGCCGAAGCGGACAGCCAGGCCACCCTGGTCGCCGGGATCGCGGCCATGGGTGGCGGGTACGGCCGACTCCGCACCGACTGCCGCCTGGTCGGTCGGGGGGCCACGGGGGACCTGCTCGCCGTGTACTTCGGCGACGGCGACCAGACCCTGGACTTCCGCACCTTCCAGGTCCACCAGGCCCGCGACACCACCAGCAACCTCCTGTTCAAGGGGGTGCTCGACGACTCGTCCACCTCCATCTACACGGGCTTGATCCGGGTGGCGCCCGAGGCCGCCGGCACCAACGCCTTCCAGACCAACCGCAACATCAAGCTCTCCGACGAGGCCTGGGCCGAGTCGGTGCCGAACCTCGAGATCGAGAACAACGACGTGCGCTGCAGCCATGCGTCCACGGTCAGCCCGATCGACGCCGAGCAGCGTTTCTACCTCGAGAGCCGGGGCGTGCCCACGACCGCAGCCGAACGCCTGATCGTGGAGGGGTTCCTCGACGAGGTCGTCGACGCGCTGCCCGTCCGCGAGGCGGCCGACCACGTGGCCGGGCTGGTCCGGGCCAAGCTCGACCGGAGGGACCGATGAGCGCCGAGCGTTTCCGGGTCGCCACCGCCGACGATCTGGAGTCAGGCGAGGTCGCCCAGGTTCTCGCCGGCGACGTCAAGGTGGCGCTGGTCCGCATCGACGACGAGTTCTATGCGCTGTCCGATCGCTGCAGCCACGCCAACTACTCGCTGTCCGAAGGCGAGGTCGACTGCGACGAGAAGACCCTCACCTGTTGGAAGCACGGGGCCGAGTTCTCACTGCTCGACGGCGAGCCCCAGACCCTGCCCGCCACCCAGCCGGTGCCCGTGTACCCGGTCGAGGTGGCCGACGGTGAGGTGTACGTGGCCCTCCCCGGGAGGCGCAAGCGATGAGCCGTCTCGAGGTGAGCGGTCTGCGGGCCCGGGCCGGCGACAGCGCGAACGAGATCCTGCAGGGCATCGACCTGGTGGTCGAGTCCGGTGAAGTGCACGCGGTCATGGGCCCCAACGGGTCGGGCAAGTCCACGCTGGCCCACGTGCTGATGGGGCGCCCGGGCTACGAGGTCACCGGCGGCACCGCCACCCTCGACGGCCAGGACCTGCTGGCCATGTCGCCCTACGAGCGGGCCCAGGCCGGGCTGTTCCTGGCCATGCAGTACCCAGTCGAGATCGAGGGGGTCCAGCTCACCGACGTCATGAGCCACGCGGCTCGCGCCGGCGAGCGCGACGTCGACGAGGTGCTGGCCCGCCTGCAGGAGGAGGCCGATGCCCTCGGTGTCGCCGACGAGATGCTGCGCCGGGGCATCAACGTGGACATGTCGGGTGGCGAGAAGAAGCGCAGCGAGACCTTGCAGCTGGCGGCGCTTCGGCCCCGGATCGCCATCCTGGACGAGCTCGACTCCGGGCTCGACGTGGACGGCATGCGGGTCGTCAGCCGCCGCATCGAGCAGGCGACCGAGGACCACGGGCTCGGCGTGCTCGCCATCACCCACTACAACCGCCTGCTCCAGGAGCTGCGGCCCGACGTGGTGCACGTGTTCGTGGGCGGGGTCATCGTCGAGCGCGGCGGCGCCGAGCTGGCCAGCGACCTGGAGCGGACCGGCTACGACCGCTGGATCGTGCCGGTGGAGACCGGCGTGTCCATCGGCGGCCCGGGCGGTCTCGGCGGTCTGGGGGGCACCAGCGCCGCCGGCGCCGACCCCTTCGCCGACCCGCTCGCCTGAGCGGGGTGGCAGACTCGGCGCCATGGCCGAGTACGACCGCAAGAGACTGCTGAGCGACGACGATCTGGCTGCCGCCCTGGAGGAGCTGGAGGGCTGGGAGCGGCGGGGCGACCGCCTGGCCCGCACGTTCCAGTTCGCCAACTTCACCGAGGCCTTCGGATTCATGGCGTCGGTGGCCCTGATCTCCGAGCGCCTGTTCCACCATCCCGAGTGGTCCAACGTGTGGAGCAAGGTGGAGATCGAGATCACCAATCACGACGCCGGCGGCCTCACCGAGCTCGACATCGAGTGGTGCCGCCAGGTCAACGCGCTGGCGTAGGGTCGGTCACTCGAAGGCGGCAAATGGATCCGGAACTGAGACTCGAGCTGCAGCTACGTCTCCACGAAGTGGCTCGGGAGAACCGAGAGCTCGGCCAGCTCGTCGACCGGCTCGAGAAGCTGCACAGACCGGTGAGCGACCCCGCCGGCGAGGGCTGGCGATGCTCTCACTGCGTCGGCAACAACGGTCACCACCGCCGGTGGCCCTGCTGGACCATGGAGATCGTCAAGAGTTGCTTGGAGCTGTAGTCCTGCGAGCCCGGCGCAGCACGCACGAGGAGCGGCCGGGCGCCTTTGGGGCCGGGGCTGGCGACGGGCGGTGTGGGTGGGCGGCGAGGGGCGTGCTCGGGGAGCAGCGACGCTGCGACCCGGAGAGCACGAGCGGCACGGGCCGACCGGAGGTCCGGTCCGGCTGTGCCGGTCGGACCGGTGGGCGCCTGCGCAGCCGCAGAGCAGCAGTCGGTGCC
>JBFINV010000173.1:0-5611 GCA_041611015.1 Acidimicrobiales bacterium
GCCTCGGGCCGACACCGCCACCCCACCGCCCGCCAGAAACGGGTCGTCAAAGAACGCGCGACCGAACCTGCGTCGACTGCGGCCGAGCCGACCTACTCCAATACGACCACGTCCCGCCACGAGGAGACCGGCCACACCCTCGTCGACGACCTCGAGCTCTGCTGCGCCCCCTGCCACCACCAACGGCACCAGGTGGGCGTCAGCGAAGGCGCTTCGCGACGAAGAAGTCGCTCAGCAGAGCGGCGCACTCGTGGGCGCGGACCCGGGGCACCACCTCCAGCTCGTGGTTGAGCCGGGGATCGACCCCGAGGTTGTAGAGGCTGCCCATGGCGCCGGCCTTCGGATCCTCGGCGCCGAAGATCACCCTTCCCAACCGGGCCAGCACCGCGGCACCGGCACACATGGGGCACGGCTCGAGGGTGGTCACGAGGGTGGCGCCGTCGAGCCGTGACGACCCCACGTGGGCGGCGGCGTCGCGGATGGCCAGCAGCTCGGCGTGCGCGGTGGGGTCGGCCAGGCGCTCCCGCTCGTTGTGACGCCGGGCCACGATCTCGCCATCGACGACCACGACCGCGCCGATCGGAACGTCGTCGTGCTCCAGCGCCAATCGGGCCTCGGCGATGGCGGCGACCATCAGCTCGTCGTCGCTCACGTGACGCAGAGGCAGAACTCGTTGCCCTCGGGGTCCTGCATGACCGTCCAGGTGGTGCCGTACTCGGTGATGGCCTCTCCCACCCGGGTGGCACCGAGCGCGCAGAGGCGCTCCACCTCGGCCTCCATGGCGTCACCGACGATCAGGTCGAGATGCAGGCGGTTCTTGATGCCGCCGAGCTCGTCCTCGACCTGTTGGAAGAGCAGCTTGGGTCCGGTGGAACCCTCGGGAGCCACGATCGACCGGTACTGCCCCACGCTCCCGAGGCGCTCGTACCCGAGGGCCTCGCGCCAGAACGCCGACAGGGCGTCGGCGTCCCGGCAGTCGATGCAGATGTCGACCCGCTCCAGCACTCGCATGGCCGCAGCCTAGGGCCCGCCGGCCAGCGGGCTCAGGCGGTGGCGAAGAAGCCCAGACCGATCGTCTGGTTGCCGCTCTCCTCGAGGGCCAGTACCTCCAGCTCGTAGACGGTCCCCGGGAGCAGGAACGCGTCGGGCACCACCAGCTCGGTGAAGTCCGGGGGGACGTGGACGTCGTAGATCGGGTGCGAGAGGCCGTTGGGATCCTCGTAGTCCTCCATGGTGACGATCACCTCGTAGCCGGTGATCGTGACCGGATCGCCAGCGAGGGTCTCGGTCACCGGCTCCCAAGCGACCAGCAGGTCACCGTCGGGTACCACAGCGTCGCCGGTCTCCTCGGGCTCCTCGACCAGTTCGGGAGCCGTGATCTCGGGCTCGACGGGGATGTCGTGGCTGAAGGCGGCCTCGCCGACGCGAGCCACACCCTCGAAGTCGGTGCCACCCACGGTGTAGGTGCCCTCGGGGAAGTCGGCCAGCAGATCGTCCACGGAGTACTCGTCGTTGGGCGGCTCGCGGGACTCGAAGAAGAAGTCCGACACGGTCAGGTCCCCGAGCTGGGACTGAGGATCCACCAGGAAGATCTGGTTGCCCTGGGGATCCCAGATGCAGAGCTCGGCCCAGGCCTCCCCGCCGAAGAAGCCGTGGACCCCGGTGTCCTCGTCGGTGGCGTTGTGCTCGATGTAGAGCATGGCCACCTCCCACTCGTCGCCCTCGGTCGGGCAGCTGGCCCCCTGGGTCAGCTCGACCTCGTCCTCCGGCGCCGGCGTCGCCTTCGCGGGGGGATCCGTCGGCTCGGCCGGCGCCGGGGACGGGTCGCCGCCAGTCCCGTTCCCGCAAGCGGCTGCGACGAGGCCGCCGGCGACGATGACGGCGGCGGGTAATGGCATGGCGATCTTCATCGTGGGTCCTCCGACGGCCGCTCCCATGTGGCACAGCCTTCGAGGCTCACGATGGGCCCCTGTCCCTGACCCCCCGCTGACGGGTCAGCTGCGGGTCAGGCCCGGGCCATCACCCGCACGGTGCCGGCGACCGGATCCACCTCGATGGTGTCGCCGGACTCGATGGCGTCGAGCGCGTCGAGGGCGCCGACCACGGCGGGGATGTTGAGCTCCCGGCTCAGGACCGCAGCGTGGCTCATGGGCCCGCCCTCCGTGGTGACCAGCCCGCTCACCAGGGTCAGGACCATGTTGTACGCCGGTGAGGTGGTCCTGGTGACCAGGATGTCGCCCGGTTCGAGCGCGTCGAAGGCCTGCTCTGCGGTCAGGGCCACGCAGGCCCGGCCCACCATCGGCTCGGAGCCCACACCGGTGCCGTCGAGGCGGGGGGTGCCGCCGGGCGGATCGGGCACGTTGCTCATTCCCAGCTCCGCGATCACCGTCTGCACCAGGCGGATGGTCTCGGCCAGCGGCTCGGGGAGGGCGTCGAGGGGCGGCTGGGGCTCGCGCTGGCCCAGGGTCCGCGGCGGGTCGAGGGTCTTCTCCCAGGCCCGGTGCTCGGCCCGCGCAGCAACGGTGTCGGCGTCGGGCCCCTCCGGGGACCGGGTCATGGCGACCACCTCGTAGCGGTCCAGCTCGAAGACATGGGTGGGCTCGTGGAGGCGGCCGCTGGCGGCGAGGCGGCGGCCGGCTTCGAGCATGGCCAGGCGCAGCAGCCCGGCCGGCCACTCGGCGGTGACGGGTCCGTTGTCGTCGCGCAGGTCCATGGCCTCCCGGGCCCGGGCCAGCAGGTCGTCGAAGCGGGGCCGGTCCGCCGCCGGCACCCGCTCCCGCAGCGCCTCCACCACCCGGCGGTGGGCCTCGACGTCGAAGACCCGGTCGCCGGTGTCGGTGACGATGGTGGCCAGGATGACGTCGGGAGCCTCACCGAGGGTCGGGGTGTCCAGGTCGTAGCCGGCGAAGAGCACCGAGCCCCGGTGGCGCAGGTAGTCGTCGAGCTCCCGGGTCACCTCCGGCGACGCGGCCCGGACCTCGTCGAGGCTGGTCGGGTCCACTCCGGCGGCGGCCAGCCCGGCCCGGATCCTGGCCAGGGCCTCGAGCGGCGCGGCGGTGGAGGGTGACGCGCCGGCGAGCGCTGGAACCATGTCGGCCCCGGGGATCCCCCAGTCGGCGCCGGCGCGCACCAGCTGGCCGATCGGGCCCAGGTCGTAGCCGTGCAGCCGGAAGTGCTCCTCGAACGTCGCCCGGATGTGCCCGAGGAGGGCTTCGAGGTGTGCGGCGAGGGCGGCGTCGTCCAGGCTGGCCAAGTCCAGGTCCTGCAGCTCCAGGTTGCGCGCCACCAGCCGGGGCCGGATCTCGCGGTGCCACTCGCCGATGACTGCGGGCGCCGGCGAGCTCGCCAGGGTGCGGGCCGCTGCTGCGGTGCGCCGCCGGAACTCGGGATGGAGGCGCGAGACCAGTCTCAGTATCGGCGCGAGCGGCGGCCGGCTCGGCGGCTTGTCCGGGGCGATGAGGGGACGGACCCGGGTGTAGGCGAAGCCGTGCACGAAGCGCATCGAGAGGGTCTCGGCGGCGATGCCGAACTCGGGCCAGAGCTTGCGGTAGGCGGTCTCGACGGACTCGGTCATGAGCCACCTCATGATCGGGGTGGTCCCGCCCGGGTAGTGGGAGCGGTCGAGGTCCCAGTGCCCGGGCCCCGGTGGTTCGAACGTCGCCTCCATGTGGCCTCCCGCGCCGGCGACGCTAGCCCACCCGGGCGACGCCGGCAGCGGGCGCCGGGTCAGGAGAGCTGTCGAGGGGTGGGCCGGGCGGAGGCCAGGGACACGCCCAGGGCGGCTGCGAGGACGGCGATCAGCGCAGCAGCCAGGAGCTCGGTCACCGTCAGCCCACCGTCGCCGTTGTGGTCGTGGACGTGATCGGCGATCGGGGCGACGGGCACCGGGGCGGCGACGGTCACCGGTTCGGAGGCGACGGCAGCTTCGTCGTCAGTGGGCTCGGCACCGTGCCTGGCGTCGATCAGGCCGGGATCCAGGTCCAAACCGGCATCCACCCGGGACGGCGTGACCTCTCCGACCCCCACCGAGAGGTCATACGTCAGGTTCTGCGCCTCGGTCTGGAGCTCGAGGTGGGTGAACCAGCCGGAGTCGGGGATCCACTCCATGCCTTCCTCGGAGCCGAGATCTGCGAGCAGGAGCTCGCTCGCCGGCCGCGATTGGTTCAGGACCAGCCCCTCGCCGTGGAGCAGCTGGGGCCGTTCGGGCGTGAGGAGGAACACGTCGGCCTCGATCACGTCGGTGTCGGCCGCAGCCCCGTGGAGGATGTGGAGGGGGACCCAGGGCCGGACCGTGGGGATGGTCACCTGCACCGGGATGCCGTCGCCCGACTGGAAGCCGGCTTCGATGGCGGCTTCGGCGTCGAACCGAGTTGCCATCCAGTAGGGCGACCGGCTGCCGTAGTAGCTCAGCATGTGGTCGGTGGTGGGGCCGGGCGGGAGGTTGAAGCCGTTCCGGTTGACCCAGTCCAACACGTCCTGGCTGCCCCCTCGGAGCACCACGATGTCGAGGGAGTCGATCCGGGTCTCGATGAGCACTTCGACCTCTGCTGCAAAGAGCGCGCCGTCGTCCGCAGCTGCAGCATCGCGGCGCGTTGGCTCGGGCGGGCGAACCTCGCGAACCAGGCGCTGAAGGGTCCAGCTGCCGGCCTTCTGCACGTCGATGGGTTCGGCGGGCAGCGGCACCAGGGACCCGAACGACTCGAGCTCGCCCTCGAACTCGAAGCTGGTGATGTAGTGCTCCAGCCCGTCCTCCCAGGCCACGAACGTGGTGGTGCGGGTGAGGCGCACGCCACCGTTGGCGGAGACGAGGAAGCCGCAGGCCGACGCCGCCGTCGCCCACAGCACGAGCACTACCCCGACCACCATCGATACCCCAGCGAGGCGCGTCATAACAGACTTCATCGTCGATCACTCCCGTCCGAGCGCAACGACGCCCTGCCGTGCGACTCGTGCCTACGACGACGCGATGGACGACCTGGTTCCCGATCGGCGCGACCGCACCTGCGGCGGCGCCCCTCGCTGGGTCCTACGACCCGGTCTCGGGGGTGGTCATGATCTCCCAGAGGTGGGGGTCGGGCCCGCCTCGGAAGTAGAGGCCGCGCCCGCCGCGGCGGTGGTTGATCTCGCCGTCGTCGGCGCTGTAGGGACCCGAGCCGAAGGCGACCCCTTCGTCGGTGATGCGACCGAAGATGGCATCGAACTCGTCTTCGCTGACGACGAAGGCATAGTGCTGGGAGCGCACGTCGGAGGCATCTGCGAAGTCCAGGGTGAGGGACTCGTTGACCCGGACCGGGGCGAAGTGGCCGGCGCCCTCGTAGTCGAGCCCGAAGATCCGGGCGAAGAAGCGCGCCCCCTGGTCCTTGTCGTTGGACGGCACGATCGTGTGGTCGAGGGTGATGGTCATCACTGCTCTCCTCTCGCTCCTCGTGCCAGCTTATAACAGAAGCTACTACTTGCGTTATTCCAGGCGCGGGTAGCCGCTAGCCTGGGCGGCGCCCAGCCGGGCGCTGTGGCGCAGGGTTGGCAAGGAGGAGTGCGAGAGCGGCCGAATCGGCACGCTTGGAAAGCGTGTGTGGGGCAACCCACCGTGGGTTCGAATCCCACCTCCTCC
>JBFINV010000174.1:0-5602 GCA_041611015.1 Acidimicrobiales bacterium
GGCGCAGCCGGATCGGACCTCCGGAATGATCCACACGCTGGTGGTGCAGGCTCATCCTGTGTCCGGGAGCTGCTCGGCTGGCCTGCTCTGCGGCTGCGCCGTCTCTTCCCGCAATCGCAGCTTCGTCGCGTCGCTCCTCGGGCTGCTCTGCGGCTGCGCCGGAGGCGCCCACCGGTCCGACCGGCGCAGCCGGATCGGACCTCCAGGATGATCAACACGCTGGTGGTGCAGGCTCACCCGCTCGATGAGAGCTGCTCGGTTGCGGTGCTCGATCGGGTCTGCGCCGGCCTGTCCGCGGCCGGGGCGCCTCACCGGGTGGTGCGGTTGTGCCAGGGGGAGCGGGTGAGGCCCGAGGATCTGGCCGGGGTCGAACACCTCGTGCTGGTCTACCCCACGTGGTGGGGCGGCCAGCCGGCGATCCTGCTGGCGTGGCTGCAGGACGTTCTGGAGGAGCCCGGCGCGCTGGCGTCGGTGCGGCGGGTGACGGCGGTCACCACCCTGGGATCCAGCCGGCTGGTCAACCGGGTGCAGGGGGAGTGGGGCCGGGCCTACCTGGAAGGGCCGGTCCTCGACGGCTGTGCCCGCAGGGCAACCCTCGACTGGGTGGCCCTCTACAAGATCGATCGCCGGACCCCGGCGGAGATCGCGGCCTACCTCGACCACGTCCGACATCGCTTCGCTAGGGGCGAGCCAGCGCCTGCTTGACCACGGCCGACATCGCTTTGCTACCAGCGAGCCAGCGCCTGCTTGACCACGGCCGACACCGGTTCGCTACCAGCGAGCCAGCGCCTGTCTGACCACGGCCGACATCGCTTTGCTACCAGCGAGCCAGCGCCTGCTTGACCACGGCCGACACCGGTTCGCTACCAGCGAGCCAGCGCCTGCTTGACCACGGCCTCGGCGTCGTCGCCCGGCCGGATCGGGGCGTAGGTGGTGCGGCACCGGCGGGCCGCGTTCAGGCGCACCCCCCGCAGGACCGAGCGGGTCGAGCCGTTCCGCCCGTGAGGGGTCGGGTCGTGGTCGGGGCAGACCACGATCATCCCCACCCGCACCACGTTGGTGAGCGCTGCGGTCACCCGCCCCGACGGGGTGAAGGTGAACGACACCCCCGGGACGAAGACCCGCTCGAACCAGCTCTTGACCCGGGCCTCGATGGCCCCGGCCCGGATCGGGGTACAGACCAGCACCGCGTCGTGGCTGCGCAGCAGGGCCGCAGACTCCCGCTGCTCGGGGGTGACCAGGTTGTCGTCGTCGTGGTAGGCCGCCCGCTCGGCTGCGCTCATCGTCTGATCGAAGCCGGCCTCGGCCAGCCTCAGGAGGGTCACCTCGTGCCCCGATCCGGCGAGGATCTCGCTGGCGACGTCGACGACGTCGGCAGGCTCCGCGAACCCGTCCACCAACAGCACGCGCACCGGGCGAGCGTAGTGCTGGCGGGGGGTAACCTCGCCGTCGATGTCCCAACGAATGGCGCTCTACCTCCAGGACAAGCACCCCATCGGCTACGAGCTGGCGATGGCCGAGTACGCCGAGTCCAAGGGCTTCTCAGAGATCTGGCAGGCCGACACCCGCTTGGCTCGCGACTGCGTGGTGATGATGAGCGCCCTGCTCACCCGGACCGAGCGGTTGCGGGTGGGCAGCGGAGTGCTCCCGCTCTACACCCGCAACCCGGCGGTGATCGCGGCCACCTGGAGCACGATGTGGGAGCTGGCCGGGCGCACCCCCGACGGTCGCAGCCGGGTCATGCTGGGCTTGGGTGCGTGGTGGGAGCCGATCGCTTCCCGGGTGGGCTCGGGCCGGCGCAAGCCGCTGACGGCCATGCGAGAGAACGTCGAGGCCATCCGTCAGCTGTTCACCATGGAGGAGGTCAGCTACGAGGGCGAGCTGGTGCACCTCGACCGGGTCCGCCTCGACGTGGCCTACGGCGACACCAGCCCCCGGGAGATCCCCGTCTACATCGGCGCCACCGGGCCCAAGATGCTCGAGCTCGCCGGTGAGATCGCCGACGGGGTGGTGCTCAACTACGTCGTCTCCCCGACCTACATCCGCGACGCGGTCGAGCGGGTCGCCGCCGGAGCGGCCCGGGCGGGCCGCAGCATCGCCGATGTGGACCGGCCCGAGCTGCTGGTCTGCGCGCTCTCCGACACCGATCCCGACGAGGCGGTGCTCACCGGGAAGTCCCTGGTGGCCTACTACCTCGGAACCGAGCCCCACATCATGGAGGCCTCCGGCGCCGACCCCGAGCTGGTGGAGCGGGTGCAGGAGATCGTCGGCTGGCCCGCCACCGAGGCCGACTACCGCCGTGCGGCCCATCTGATCCCCGACGGCCTGGTCCGCAACCTCATGGCCGTCGGCACCTCGGCCGAGTGCCGCGAGAAGGTGGCCGAGTACATCGACGCCGGAGTCACCTGCCCGATCCTGTACCCGATCATGGACCAGATCGAGCCGGTGGTCGACGCCTTCGCCGGGTTCGAGGCTTGAGCTCGCTGCTGATCCACGGCGGGGCGGTGGTGACCGTCGACCACGACGGGACGGTTCTGGATCCGGGCTGGGTGCACGTGGTCGACGATCGGATCGCGGCCTACGGCGCCGGCGAGCCCCCGGTCGACCTCGCCGCCGGGGTCGACCGGGTCATCGACGCCACCGACGCGGCGGTCATGCCGGGCATGGTCAACGCCCACACCCACCTCTTCCAGACCTTCTTCCGGGGCCTCGCCGACGACAAGCCGCTGCTCGAATGGCTGCGGGACTGCATCTGGCCCGGTGCCGTCCACCTCGACGCCGATGCCGCCAGGCTGGCCGCGACCGTCGGGTTGGTGGAGAACCTGCGCACCGGGGCCACCTCGGTCATCGACCACCAGTACGTCCACATCGACGAGGCCATCGACGACGCGGCCTGCGCTGCCGCCGACGAGGTGGGGATCCGTTTCCTGCTGGCCCGGGGCTGGGCCGACCGCAACTACGAGCCCCGCCTGACCGAGACCGCAGAGCAGGTGGTGGCCCGCACCCGGGCCGTGCGCGACCGGTGGCAGGACCACGACGGTGGGCGGATCCGGGTGGAGCTGGCGCCGCTCATCCCCTGGGGATGCAGCGACGAGGCCATGGCGGCGACGACCGCTGCCGCCCGGGAGTGGGGGGCCGGGACCCACATCCACTGCGCCGAGACCGCCGTCGAGGTGGACATGAGCCTCGACGAGCGAGGGTTGCGCCACGTCGAGTGGCTGGATCGGCTCGGGGCGCTGGGCCCCGACGTCCAGCTCGCCCACGGGGTCTGGCTCGACGACGCCGAGCTCGACCTGCTCGCAACCCGGGGCGGGGTGGTGGTCCACTGCCCGGTGTCGAACATGTACCTGGCCTCGGGGGTGGCTCGAATCGGTGACATGCGGGCCCGGGGCATCCCGGTGGCGCTGGCCTCGGACGGGCCCGGCAGCAACAACCGACAGGACATGTTCGAGGTGCTCAAGGCCACGGTGCTGCTGCAGAAGGTGCACCACCTCGACGCCATCGCCCTCCAGCCCGAGGACGCCCTCCACATGGCCTGCCGGGGCGGCAGCGCGGCGTTGGGCCGGGACGACGTGGGATCGATCGTCGCCGGGAACAAGGCCGACCTGGTGGTGGTTGGGCTGGGCTCGGTGTTCCTGGCCCCGGTGCACCGGGTGGTCAGCGCCCTGGTCTTCTGCGCCTCTCCCGCCGACGTCACCCACGTGATCGTGGACGGGCGAGTGCTGCTGGACGAGGGTCGGCTGCCGGGCTGGGACGAGGCGGCGCTGATCGAGGCGGCCACAGCAGCGGCTCGGGAGGTCTTCCGCCGAGCCGGGGTGGCCAGCCGGCTCACCCGCTGACAGCGGACGCCGTCTGGGCCCATTTCGCCGGGTCGGTGCGACGGGCTTGTAACGTATAGCCCGGTTGGCTGGTCCAACCGCCCAGAATCGCAGGGCCGAGTGACTACATCGCACGGACTCCTCGAGGCACCCTCACCCCGGAGCGATGTTCATGTCACTCTCGCCACCAGCCGAAGCCGCGCCGGTCGCGTCCGAGCGGTCTTCCGCATCCGGTTCGCTGCGCCCGGTGATCGAGGTCATCCCCGAGGAGTGCTACGACAACCCCACGGCCCGGGGCCTCGGGTACTTCGCCCGGGACCTGGCGCTCTACGCGCTGGCCCTGGTGGGGCTGGCCAGCACCGACCGCTGGTACTTCCTCCTGCCACTCTGGGTCTTCACCACCCTGGTCGTGGCGGGGCTGTTCGTGGTGGGCCACGACGCGGCCCACCAGTCCCTGTTCAAGAGCCGCCGGCTCAACGGCGCGGTGGGGCGGCTGGCCATGCTGCCCTCGCTGCACGTGTTCGAGGCCTGGGTCCTGGGCCACAACCGGGTGCACCACGGGCACACCGTCAAGGAGCAGTTCGACTTCGTCTGGCACCCGCTCACGGCCGAGGAGTACGAGGCGCTGTCGTGGCGGGGCCGGCTGATGCACCGCATCGAGTGGTCGCCCGCCGGCTACGGCCTCTACTACGGCCGGCAGGTCTGGTGGCAGAAGATGATGAGCTTCGACCCGCCGAGCCGCTGGGCCAAGGCCATCAAGCGAGACACCTGGTTCTTGAAGGGGGTCACCGGGGCCATCGGCATCGCCCTGCTGGCGCTGGGCTGGTGGCAGTACGGCACCGTGCTCGGCGCCCTGTGGATGCTGACGAAGCTGGCGATCATCCCGTTCCTCGGCTTCTGCTACGTGATCGGGCTGGTGGTCCACATCCACCACATCGACCGGGGCATCGACTGGCACGCCCGCAAGGAGTGGACCAAGTTCAGGGGGCAGGTCGAGGGCACCACCATCATCCATGCGCCCCGCTGGCTGGACTTCTTCCTCCACTGGATCCTGGAGCACTCGCCCCACCACGTGGACACCCGCATCCCGATGTACCACCTCAAGGCCGCCGGCCAGGCCATGGCGGCCCACTTCCCGGTCCCCGAGCGCAAGCTCCGGATCCGCGACATCATCGCCAACACCCGGGCCTGCAAGCTGTACGACTTCGACCAGCAGCGCTGGCTCACCTACCGCGAGGCGAAGGCGCAGACCTGACCACCCCCGGGAATCTGTGAGAACAAATTAGCTGACGATTTCTTCTCACAGATTCGGAATCGGTGCCGCTTCGTCAGCCGCCTGCGCTCAACCGCTCGAGCTCGGCTCGTCCACAGTCCGGGGTCCTCGCAGTCGCCGACGCGCCCAGAACGACTTCCCTGTAGCCGGCTTCGCTGCTGTCGGCGGGCAGGCCGAGGCAGGACAGGATCCGGTCTCGGGCGGCGAGCAAGCGGTTGCGGTCGGCGACGTCGTCCTGGCCGATGAACACCCGGGTGACGTCCTGGGTGTGGTCTTCGTGGCACGTGATGCCCAGCTGTCCGAGCTCGTCGGGCGACACTGCGGCGGGAGAGGCCGCGGTGTAGTCGAAGACGAACTGGGAGCCGTCTTCGGCCGGTGTGAGGGCCACCACTCGAGCGCCGCCATCCTCGAGGCACCGGACCTCGCGGAGGACTGCGGTGGCGTACTCGCCGAGGGTGACCCTCGAATCCGCCAGGAGCTCCGCGGCAGTCGCCGAACCGGGCCTCCCACC